>NZGY01000038.1 GCA_002689605.1 Filomicrobium sp. | reverse complement strand
CCGCATGATTGAACGTGACGGCGAGCGACTTACGCCCCGCCAATGCCTCGCCGGCGCCAGGAGTTAGAAGGGAAAACTACATCAGAGCCGAACAGAGCCCCGAATTTTCATAATCTATGGCTGAAACACTTGCTTGCATTTGCATAGATTGTCGTACTTGCTCTTGCTTACCTTTTGACTGCAAATTCTTATTTTACACTTTCAGCCGAAAGTGAAGGCGAGAGATGCTTCAATTGTTGGCGCTGAAGCGCTTACCCGATGGCAGCATCCGCGCAGAGGCTTGGTTGCGCCAGGCGAGTTTATTCTGGTTGCCTAGAGGACTGACCTTGTCTTTCTGATAGGCGTATGGGTTTTGCGCGAAGTATGGGACCGAGTCCCTGCATGGGTAAACAAGGCGCCGATTAGCGAGTTCAGGCTGGCCATCAATGTCTCACCGAGACAGTTCTTCGATATCGGGTTTCGCAATCAATTGAAAGAACTGGCCGACAGCGATCCAGATAGAACATGTCATGTCGAGTTGGAGATCACCGAGGAGGTGATTATCGGCAATGTAGAGCAAGCCAAAGCGATCCTGCTGACCGTTGATGCCATGAACTTCGCAATCTCGATCGATGATTTCAGAACGGGATACTCATCCATTTCCTACCTTTACAAACTGCCTGTGAGCAAAATCAAGATTGATAGGTCATTCATTGTCGGAGTAGGCAAAACTGACCGTGCAGAGCACGTTGTGCGTTCAATTGTTGATCTGGGACACAATCTCGGACTGACGATCATTGCCGAAGGTGTCGAAACCGAGATGCAAGCTCATATCCCGCAAAGATCCAGGTGCGACGAGTTTCAATTCGATCTGCCTGCTGCATGAATCGTCTGCTTGAAGAGATCAATCCCTTTGAGCCTCCGGCAGGCCCCAGGTCTAACGCCGGCATGGATGGGCTCTGGTTTGCGTTAACCAATTTCGCCAAGTCACAGTAAGAATTGTATTTTTCGAATCCTGTTTCGAACCTTTTTGCGTGTCTCCGCGACCTACCAAGCATCACGAAGTTCACGAGATCACGGAAAAGGAACTGGAAAAATGGAACTCTACATGATCATGCCACTGGTCCTGTCATCGCTGGTTTGGGCTTTGGCCTTCAAGCAAGTCATACGAGGCGTCGCATTCGGTGAAATGTTCGAGTATGTCCGGATGAACAATGAAACCAATCGTTGTGAGCAGGGTCGCGAGCCTGTTCCATTCGCAATGCTTTTTGTAATGTACTCAGCGCTTACTTTCGCTGTTCCGATCGCGCTTTCGTCTCTGCTGCGCGCCTAGAGCCCGATCGTTTCAGATGGAAGCGCTTGGCGCATCCAACTTGGCCGTGAATCGGTCTCTAAACTCATTGAGTAGAGCAAGATTCACGTTCCGGCTAACAAAGAGAGCAAATCGAATGGTGATTCTATCCGGAATGATCTTGTTCTAATGAGGCCGAAGTTCAAAGCAATTCAACTAGGTGGTCGGCGGCTCGCCGACCGGCTTCACTCGCAAGGCTGTCAGTCGGTTTCTGCTCTTGCGTAGAATCTCAAAGCGGTAGCCATAGAACGTAAAAGCCTGCCCGGGTTCGGGTATCGACTGCGCCTCATGGATAACAAGGCCGGCTATCGTGACGGCTTCTTCGTCAGGCAGATCCCAATCCATTTCACGGTTCAGGTCGCGGACGGCGACGCCACCGTCGACATTGACGGTCCCATCAGACTGAGGGCGGATTGAATTGTCACCGGCGTCGTGCTCATCGGCGATTTGGCCGACAATTTCTTCAAGAATGTCTTCCAGCGTGATGAGGCCTTGCACCTCACCATATTCATCAACCACGAGCGCGAGCTGCACTTTGCGTTGCTGAAAGGCGTTGAGCTGATCGCTGACACTTGTCGTGTCAGGTACAAACCAGGGATCTTTTGCGATTTTGCGGATGTCCAGTCCATCGACATCCCAATTACATCGTCCAAGTGCGGAGAGCAGGTCCTTCGAGTGCAAGATGCCAACAATGTTGTCTGGTTGTCCTTCCCAGACTGGTACCCGTGTATATTGGCTCTTCAGAACATCCTCGACGATAGTCTTTGGTGGTTCGGAAGCATCGATAGTCTCCATCTCAGTGCGATGTACCATGATGTCATCAAGCTCGAGCTCCTTAAGATCGAGCACACCACCAAGTTGTTGCGCCTCGCCTTTTGCCACCGTTCCTTCGCGTGTCGACAGCTCAATCGTACCGCGCAATTCGTGCGCTGCCAGGATGTTGGCATCGTCATCGGAATGAGAGGGTGTCAGCCAGAGGATGTTGCGGACGATAAAGTCAATGGCTGCCGTGAATGGTCGTAAGACCTGGATGAGCACAGACATGACCGGTGCAACGAACATGGCAAACCGGTCTGGCGATACAATCGCGTAGGTTTTTGGCAGGACCTCGCAGAAAATCACGACAATCAATGTCAGGATGACGGTGGCGTATAAGACACCGGCTTCTCCGGCCAGTTTGATCAACAAACTTGTCATCAGGGCTGATGCCAGGATGTTCACCAGGTTGTTGCCAAGCAGAACCGTGCCGATGATGCGCTCGGGCTTGCCAAGTAAGCGGCTGACACGGCGCGCACGTGCATTGCCCTCCTGCTCTAAGGCGTGCATGCGGGCCCTGGACACGGCTGTCAGAGCTGTCTCTGAACCTGAGAAAAATGCTGACACCAAAAGCAGGATAAAGACCGCCAGGAGCGTTATAATGAGGGACGTCTCAATCAACATTTCTTTGTTTCATCGTGTGTTGGGTCGGTACGGCCTTTGCGGTTCCGACTGATGGTCGGTGAACTGGTTCTTGCCTGCGCCTGACGTGTATCATCGGGCATAACTGCGAGCGCCGGTCCTGATAAGTGGGGTTGAAATCCCAAAAACAGTAGTGGGCACTCTTTCATCTGCTGGATCATATCCTGAGAACAAGTCTAATCGAAACGATCTTTGGATTGGTTAACCAGCCGTTGATTTATTCGTTCGAATTGATCTGTTTAGCCAGGAATGCGTGCGCGCGGCTGTGCTCGACGTCCCGGGTGATAAATGCTNCCCCGATCTGGCGCATCAGAATAAANGTCAGCTGGCCATNCTTCACTTTTTTGTCCNGCGCCATGAGATCCATGAAATGATCAGCAGTTGCTGGCGTCTNGGCCTCGATATCCTGAATTCTCGTCGGCAAACCGCATTTCTTCAGATGTGCCGTNACCTGGGCTGCNGTCTGTGGNGGGCAATACCCCANNTCCTCGGAAAANCGAGCCGCCAAAGACATACCGACAGCTACTCCTTCGCCGTGGAGCAGGCGCGAAGAATATCCCGTCCAGGCTTCAAGNGCGTGGCCGAAGGTGTGNCCAAGATTGAGCAATGCCCGATCGCCCTGCTCTGTTTCATCGCGCGCGACGATCTCGGCCTTCATCTCGACNCTGCGCCGGACNGCCTTTTTGAGNGCATCACNTTCGCGAGCCAGGACCCGATTGGCGTTGTCATCNAGCCATTGATAAAAATCTCNGTCGCCGAGCAGGCCGTACTTGACGACTTCAGCGTAGCCGGCGCGCATTTCGCGATCGGGTAGGGTTGAGAGTGCANCAATGTCAGCGAGGACGAGGTGTGGTTGGTGAAATGACCCAATCAGGTTCTTGCCGTGCTTGGTGTTGATGCCNGTCTTGCCGCCGACTGACGAATCGACCTGCGCCAGCAGGCTTGTCGGGATTTGAATGTATCGGACGCCGCGACGGACAATGGCGGCCGTGAACCCGGCTAGATCACCGATCACACCACCGCCGAGTGCGATCACGCAATCTCCGCGCTCTAACCCTGAGCTCAAGACATCGCCGCAGGCTTGTTCTAGGCTTGCAAAGCACTTGGTGGATTCGCCAGNCGGCAGGATTGTCATTCCGCGAACGCTGGCGTCATCGGCAAGTGANTGCTTCAAGTTTTCCAAATGGACAGCTGCCACGTTCTCATCGCTGACGATGAATACCTTAGTTCGACCTATCTTTTCGGAGATTAGCGCNCCTGCGTTAGCAATCAGGTTGTCGCCGACGACAACGTCATATGATCGTGCGCCGAGTTCGATTCGAACGTGATCAGGGTGGGTGGAAGACAATTGCTAACTTCCTTCAGTGAGGTTCAGATTTGGATGCGGTGCTGATCGTTTTGGAGCTACTAGNGTAGTCGNTGGCGAAGTTCACGGATGATTTCTCGCACGACCACATCGTGTGANGTGTNGCGGCTNTCAACCGTTATGTCNGCTTNTGNATAGACCGGATANCGTTCTTGCATCAGCGCTTTCATTTTTGCCTCTGGATCGCCTTCCTTNAGCAGGGGGCGATTGTCTCTACGTAAGACGCGGTTCATAAGGACCGGAAGCTCAGCTTTGAGCCATACTGAAAGGCCAGCGTCAGAAATAAACTGACGGGTATCGGCACGCATGAAAGCTCCNCCTCCTGTGGCGAGGACTTGAGGGCCATCGTTCAGAATGCGTTCAATGANTCTGCTTTCGCGATCGCGGAAGTGGGCTTCGCCGTAATCTGCGAAGATATCCGTAATCGTTTTGCCTGCAGCCTTTTCAATCTCGTCGTCAGCATCGACAAAAGGGACATCAATAGCGTTCGCCAGCCGTCTCCCGACTGACGATTTNCCGCAACCCATGAGGCCGACCATGACAATGGAGCGTGTGCCGATTGCCTGGCGCAGTTCTTCAGCCTCGGTCGTTGTTTTTGAACCAGCGTCCTTCATATTTCCTAACGAACACAAATTTTCATGGCATATCAAGCGGACAGAACAGGCGAATAATGTTACCTNNAGGCAGTTCTTGTTTGTTGCGGTGCAGAACAACGGTGTATCAACGAAGCGTAAGGCACGCCGTTGTGTAGCCGCATTCGCGCCATGCTCGCATCTGAAATTGCACTTATGAGGACTATCATCACATGCCGAGCCTGTTTCGATTNCTTTTCGTTGTTGGATCGCTGATCGCCGTAACGTACGGCGGTTTGTACGTTATGGCGGTTTACTTCGAACCGGAACCGAAAGAAGTTCGCAAGCCTGTCCCGGGTGTAAAGATCCAAAGGCAATGACACGAAAGCATNAATTTTNCAAATGCTTAAGGCGCCAGATTGGGCGTGCCGTGTTGTGTGCATCGCTGATTCTGCCAATTGGATCTACAACTGTGCTGAGTGNGGATAGTTGGAATCCATTTCGTGANNAGGATCAAANTCGAAAGCGTCCGCGCCGACAACCGGCNGTTACGGATAAGAGACCTTATCTTCCACCAATGAATGGNGAACTGCCAAGGCAGGGCGCCAATGCCAGCGCCGANCCCAGNTTCGTTCCTGGACAGGCATATCCAGGTCAGGCCTACCCTGGCCCCAATAGCCAACCGANGTATGGTCAGTCGCAAGGCTATACGCNGCCGCCGTCGCCGGGCGGAACACAGCCNGGGACCGCAGTGCCGCAAGTGGAGCGTNGCGAATTAGCTCCGGTGCTTTCCGAAAATTCCGGTCTTCCGGTGGCGATGTGGCAAGGCCTAGACGCAGGCGCCGTGGAACAGCTGGTGGGTCCGCTGGATTTGCCGTCGAAGTCAGCAGAGCTGGAGTCTCTGTGGATCCGCCTCATGCAGCCGGATGGTGAGGCTCGGCAGTCTCCCAAAATTCGGGCTGTTCGTGCAGAAGCTCTGTTTCGTTCGGGCAAGTTGGCTGAAGCCTCCAAGGCTCTGAGAAGCAAAGACGGCGAGAAACTAGCGCCGGTATTGTCGGCGCTGCGGGCGCGCGTTGAAATTATTCTTGGAAATGTTGATGCTGGTTGCTTGGCAGTGACCGATGCCGGACGGCAAAAGTCTAAGCTTCCGCGAAAGCTACGTGGTGAGATTGCGGTCCTGGTTGGTTATTGCGCAGTCCACAAGGGTAATCGTTCAGCCGCGGGGCTTGCAGCCGAGCTCGCGCGCGAGGAGCGCTATAAGTCGCGATTTACGCTGGCCGTCTTGAACTCAATCTCGACGGGACGGCGGGTCAGGCGTGTGCTCCCCAAAAAAGTCACCGCAATCGATTATCTGCTGTTGAAGAAGGCTGGATTTAGTCAGGCCAAGCGGCTGGTGCCACAGGCAACGCCGGCACTTCTCGCTGTTCTAGCAACTGACGAGTCTCTCTCGTCTGATGTGCGGATATTGGCAGCAGAAGAAGCTGCGAAGCGGAATGTCATTTTGCCGGCTGGTCTGGCTAAGGCCTATCGGAGCTATAGGCCCGGTAGTTTATCGAGTGCTCCGAGTGACGGGATACGACGCGCCGAGCAGTTTCAGATCGTCGAGAGTGTCCCGACACCTTTGCGTCGGACGCGCGCTATACGAGCCTTGATAGATAGTGCGAGACGGGCAGGGCTTGGAAGCTCGGTGATGGTCGCCGTTAAACCTTTCGTCGATGAAATTCGACCTGCTCAGGAGATCAGCTGGTTCGCATTTACGGCCATTGAAGCTTCTTTGGCTGCTGGCGATTACCAGAGCATTCTTCCCTGGCTTGCGCTCAGCCAGGCATCAGACCGTGTTTATTCCGAACCACTGTCCCATTGGCAACTCCTGGCAAATATAGCCAATCCAGAGCGTAATCCGCGTGATACGAATCTCGTTCCGCTGGAACGTGTTCTGGTGCGGAATCAATTGGCAGGGCCGCAGCTGCATCGGCTGGCAACTGTATTGGATGCGCTTGATTACAACGTGCCACTGCCAATCTGGGATGCAGCCAATAGGGCGCCGAAACCGAAAACGGGTCAACTTCCGCCGACCGGTGTTCTGACGCAGCTACTAGAGGCTTCTAAAAAGAAAGAAGCCGTTCGCACTGTGTTGCTTGTCATGCGGACCTTGGGTCGTGACCATCTGCGGGATGTACATCTCATTGCGTTGGGGGATTCCGTCCGCGCCTTGAAGCGCGCAGGTCTGTTGCGTGAGGCGAAGCGTTTAGCGTTTGAGGCCGTGTTCTCTGCTTGGCCGCGTCCCAGCGGATACTAGTTCCCAGTTATACGTCCCTGATCTTTTTGTTCGTTGCGTTTTGTGCAGTTTCTTCGCGAACGTGTGAGGCTCCATGACGACAGCCAGACAATTCTCAATGATGTTGTCAGATTACCTGACTGCAATTTCTGCTGAGCGCGGGGCAGCGCGTAACACCGTTGATGCCTACCGGCGAGATCTTGATCATTTTGGCCATTTCATCGTCAGCAATGGCTTGAAGATGTCTCAGCTTTCGACATCGAATGTAAAGACTTACCTCACCGGACTTGCAAAGAGCGATTACTCGGCTTCATCACGTTCGCGGCGTCTGTCGGCTATACGTCAATTCCTGAAGTTCTTGGTTGCGGAAGGGGTTCTCGATGATAATACGGCTGACGGCNTCGCCAGTCCGAAAAAGCAAAAGGCGTTGCCAAAATTGCTATCGGTCGATGAAGTCGATCGGTTGATCGAGACAGCACAGCAGCGAATACGCGGAGCGATTGGTAAAGAGCGGTATCGCGCCTTACGCCTCTACTGCCTCATGGAGCTGCTCTATGCGACCGGGATGCGCGTTTCGGAACTTGTATCGCTGCCAACAACAGTGCTGAAGGGGGATCGCCGTCTACTTACCATCACCGGAAAAGGTGGACGAGAACGACAGGTTCCCCTNAATCAAGCGGCGCAGGCCGCGCTGGATCAGTTCCTTCAAGCAACTGAGACAGAAGAGCAGATCTCCAGCCTCAAGAGCCGCAAAAAGTGGTTGTTTCCTGCCAATAGCCAGGAGGGATTTCTGCCGCGGCAGCATTTTGCACGTGAGCTGAAGGAATTGGCGATTGAGAGCGGGCTAGATCCAGATCGTGTCAGTCCACACGTCCTACGACATGCATTTGCAAGTCATCTTCTTGATCGNGGGGCCGATCTACGCGCCGTGCANAAGCTTTTAGGGCACGCCGATATTTCGACCACTGAAATTTATACGCATGTTCTGGAGGAACGTCTGAAGGCGGTTGTGTTCGAACACCACCCTCTGGCGCGATCTGGATAAGATTCGGAAGCCACCACTGGTCCGGATCAAACGGCGGCGTGTTGACGAAATCCTTTGATNATACTTGACAATCAGGTGCTGGCGGCTTCTTTCAACGAGCAATCCGGTGCGGTTGTACCGGGGTGTCGAAACCACATAGGCAGCGGATCCGTGGAACCAGCCAAAATTCGTACGTATCTGGATTTCGAAAAGCCGATCGCTGAGCTTGAGAGTAAGGTAGCCGAGCTTGAGACGNTAAGTTCCGACGAGTCCTCGGTCTCTATTGCCGAGGAAATTCAGACACTACAGCAGAAAGCGCAGCAGGCGCTGGTCGATACCTACGNTAAGCTGACACCGTGGCAGAANACACAAGTTGCCCGGCATCCCGATCGTCCACACTGCAATGACTTTCTTGATGAACTGGTTACGGATTTCACGCCGCTCGCAGGTGATCGCTACTTTGCGGAAGACTACGCCATTGTCGNTGGTATTGGCCGTATGGGTGAGCGCTCGGTTGTCATTATCGGGCACGAAAAGGGTGCGGATACTGAGAGTCGTATTAAGCACAATTTTGGAATGGCGCGGCCAGAAGGTTATCGCAAGGCTGTTCGTCTGATGGAAATGGCGGATCGGTTTCAGCTACCAGTTGTGACATTTGTTGATACCGCCGGTGCATATCCTGGGATTGGGGCTGAGGAACGCGGTCAAGCGGAAGCGATTGCTCGATCTACCGATTGCTGTCTCGGCCTTGGTGTGCCGATCGTATCACTTGTCGTCGGCGAGGGCGGCTCAGGCGGAGCGGTTGCGATCGCGACAGCCAACAAGGTTCTAATGCTAGAGCATGCCATTTACACGGTGGCATCGCCCGAAGCGGCGGCATCTATTCTCTGGCGGGACTCAGANCGCGCGATTGATGCGGCGACCAACATGAAAATCACGNCACANGATCTCCTNTCGATGAATGTCATTGACGGTATCATTGAAGAGCCAATTGGCGGTGCCCACCGCGACATGTCTACGACCATTCAGGCGGCGGGGGATGCAATTGAAAGCGCGCTTGTCGAGTTTGATGGCCAGACGCCAGATCAGATCCGCAAGCAGCGTCACGACCGCTTCTTGGATATTGGTCGGAATCTGTAGAGCTGATCAAGTTGCAGCTCGGTAGATGATGTAAATTCCCATCAGCAGCAATGCAGTGAAGAGAGCCTTGCGAAATGTGTCTTCGGACATGCGCTTGCGCAATTCCTGCCCTGCAAACATTCCGATCAAGGCCGGTATGACGCCCAGGCAGGAGAGAATGAGTAAATCCTGAGATACGAGTCTTTTTTCTCCGAGGGCCACTGCCAATATCGCCGTTGAGACGGTGAACAATATTCCCATCGCCTGAACGAGTTGGTCCTTACTGANTTTCAGCGACTGGAGGTAAAGAACGCCTGGCACGACGAATGAACCTGTCATTCCAGTCAAGACGCCATTGATGGNGCCCACCACTGGCGATAACCAGCTCTCATTCGAAGTCAGATCAGGGACGACAGGCCTGAGTAGTCCGGTGCCCGCATAGGCTATGAGGAGCGCGCCAAACAAGGCCGATAGCCATNAGGTNTCGGCTGTTGCGAGTACGCGAACGCCAATCCAGGTGCCAACGCACACCATTATCAGCAGAACCGCCATCCTGCGGAGCAAGTGCCAGAAGGCGCCACCAACCACAGCTTGCCAGCAGTTCGTGACGAAGGAAGGGACCAAAAGCAGGGCCATAGCCGGTTTCAGACCGATCGTGGCTGTGAAAACGGCCAACGTGACCGTCGGTAACCCCAGCCCGACCACGCCTTTGACNACGCCTGCCATGAAGAAGGTTAGGGCCGAAAGCAGAAGAATTTCAACGGACCACACGACGACACCCCCCCAAATTTGTAGTTGTACGAGCATATCTGAGGCTATTCTGCACTTCCGTTGTCGGCTCGCAACGAATTGATTTTTCTGCCGTTGTTGAGCCCGAATCAACGTCTAGTTCATGTTGACAACAGGCCGGAGTCGTAGCCTAAAGAGGTCTGGGTATCGGATTCTTAACGGATCGTTAAGGATCCACCGATACGCGTGTAGGAGGTGGATATGGGGAACAGGGAATGAGCCTGGCTCGTTTAGGGCGTTTATTTGAGGTTGTTAAGGGGCCGGTTTCGGTGATTGCCGCNGCGNGCCTTGTGACAGCTTGCGCCNAGGTTGAGCTTCCCAAGCACCTCAAGCCAATCTCCAAAGANTCCATGATGTTGCTCGGTAAGAAGCGTATGAACCAGCATACGCCGATCTTTATCCGAGTATTTAAGGAAGAATCAGAGCTTGAAGTCTGGAAGCAGCGCGCTGATGGGCGCTTCTATCACTTTAAGACTTATCCGATTTGCGTTTGGTCGGGTGGATTAGGACCGAAGACTAAGCNGGGCGACAAGCAGGCNCCGGAAGGCTTNTATACGGTCAATCGTCACCAGATGAACCCGAACTCTAAGTTCCATTTGTCGTTCAATCTCGGTTATCCGAATGCCTATGATCGGGCCCACGGCCGGACTGGCAACTTCCTGATGGTGCATGGTAAGTGCAGCTCTGCTGGTTGCTACGCAATGACTGACGGCTTGATGGAAGAGATTTACGCTCTGGCCCGTGAAGCGTTCATCGGCGGTCAGAAAAAGTTTCATGTTCATGCGTTTCCGTTCCGTATGACGGCCGAGAACATGGAACGGNATAGACGGAATAAGAACTTCCGCTTCTGGCNGACACTGAAGCAGGGATACGATTATTTCGAATTCACCCGGATGCCGCCCAAGGTGGCGATNTGCAATCGCCGCTATCATGTGAACGTCGACTGGCGCGGTGGCCGCCCTAGTCCTACTGGTGCCTGCCCACGCTTCGAGCGACCTGCAATCGTTCCGTTCTGGCCNGTTCCCGGCGAGGAAGAAATCGCCAATCAGCGTATCGTGGTTCATGGTCCGAAGAAGCGCGTCTTTGCGCATTAACGTCCAATTGATCGCTCTACTATGTATGGTCTGTCAAAGGTACCATCACAGAAGTCCCCGCGAGTNCAACCGTCAGTGGCGAAGCAGGATCCGATTTCAATGCTGATCCAGCTGACTAAGGCGCCCAACTAGCCGGGTAGCTACTGCTCCTAAACTTCCTAATCGTAGCCTATNGCAGCTCAGTTGACGTTGCTTAGCAGCAGNTCAGTCTCTGCGAGATGGCTGACCCGCAGCAGCTGCCTGCGATGGTGTTCTTCCAATCGACGAGCGGTTTGCAAGTCGCACTTAGGTCTCCCAGTTTCACTATTACNCGGTTATCATNTGCGTCGATGTCAGTGACTGTCTTGCGATGCAGGCTATGATTGCCGATTGAAAATTCGATCATCAACGGAGCCTCGCTCAGACCTGGTAATGCAGCTTCGCTTTTGCGCGCGATTGCGATGAATTTGCNGACTGCCATGTGTGTACCAACGTTGCCGTCAAGAAGCTGAACAATGGTTTCAACCCACTGGTCTGGGCGCCCGCCGCAATCAATGCTCTTTATGCTTGCCTGCTTCAATTCAGTGACGTGGTATCCGCCGCCGATATCGCCCTCGCCGGATCGGAAGACAAGGGCATGTTCAGGGAATGCNTCTAAGGCTTCNACGAGTTGTCCGAGCGTTTGANGTGTCTCCTCAGATTTGATCTCNAAACCTTCGACATCAGTCTTGTTGNCCAAATCCATCGCTATGGNTCCTGTAAGGATANNATTCTATAATTCAATAAATATTGAAATATNNNATGANGTCAAGTGGTACCGGATTAAAAACTTTTGCGGCGTGTTCTGTTTATNNGTGGCNGGTGCGGTNCTTCTCAGGTCTTGNGCTGTTCACTTGAGATTTNGCAATCTGAACTAATCTANTTGTGGCCGGCTGGAGCGCATTTTCTTGACCTCGCCACGCCGACCNTTCTGCTGCAGCCGTCGTTCTTTGGATGCTTTTGTTGGTCGCGTCTTGATCCGCGGCTTGGGTGCGACTGCGGCGCGCTGGATCAATCTTATGAGCCGTTGGCGGGCATCTTCGCGATTGCGTTCTTGGCTGCGAAATCGNTCAGCTTTGANGATCAGGATGCCCTCATTCGTCATGCGTTGTCCGGCTAATCGCTTCAGGCGTGCACGGACAGGTCCGGGTAGACCAGGCGAAGCATCAACGTTGAAGCGTAGCTCCACGGCAGTCGAAACCTTGTTGACGTTCTGCCCACCCGGACCGGATGCGCGGACGAAGGTTTCCTCGAGTTCCGNGTCGTCGATTGATATGGTCTGGGTGATCTGGATCATGTCGCAAGCTTATNTGATTTGGACTACAGTTCAGGTAAATGTTTTGAGTTCTGGTGAGGAAANACAGCGATGGCACGCGATACCATCCTTTTCGATATCAATGAAACTGTANTCGATTTGGGGTCTCTTCGCCCAAAGTTTGAAGCCGTGTTTGGNGATGCGAGTGTAACGGCGACCTGGTTNGCAATGCTNCTGCACTCTTCCACCGTCTGCGCGTTGACTGGTGTCCNAACAGGCTTTGCAGCTCTCGCTGGAACAATGCTTGATACGCTTGCCGCGCGCCGTGGCATTGCGATAACGGAACAACAGCGCGGTGAGATACTGAGCGGCTTCGCGAGCCTTAAGGCACACGATGATATCGTGCCTGCGCTGAAGCGACTGCGCGATGCCGGTTATCGAACTGTGGCGTTTTCAAACTCCTCGCTGAACTTGGTGACCAGCCAGATTACGAATGCCGGCCTGGCTGAGTACTACGACGAGATTGTTTCCGTTGAGGAGACTGGCAGTTTCAAGCCTGACCCCAAAGTCTTCCAGTTTGTTGGAGAAAAGGTTGGACGTCCTCTCGCCGAGTTGCGCCTCACTGCGACGCACGATTGGGATACACATGGTGCGGTGTCAGCAGGTATGATGGCAGCGTATATTGATCGCACAGGCGCGCCCTATCACCCTCTCTACCGTCGGCCTGATGTCTTCGCGCCAACGATGGGCGGTGTTGTCGACGGCATTCTCTCGGAGGATGGCAAGAGCTGACGCTGGAACCTGAGCTGCTGTGACTACGCAGTTGAAGGCGGCAATGCCATAGCGGAGATAGCGACGTGGATGCGCGTGGCTACCTGAAGTCGGTTCGGCGATTGAGTAACTGAGGAAGCTGGTTCGATGAGGTTGGTTTGGTGCCTAGGGCCGACCAATTGGGGCGCAGTCTGCCAGTGTCAATTCTCCGGCGATTAAAGATAGCACGATGGCATGTCGGCTGTTGGCTGCACCGAGTGAATCAACAATTTGCTACTGAATGACGGCAACATTATCGCCACCTAAGTCAAGTGAATGGGCGACGGTGTTGTTATCCATACCCCGCGCCACCCCTATCAAAACCTGCTACTGCGCATACGTGAGGTTGCTCGGTACATGTTCTTCGGTAACGTGTCTGGTGAATTGCGAAACCAGATTGACTGCGTTGCTGCATATCGATTGCAACGCAAGTAGCTCTGGTAGCTGTATTCTGGCGTTTGGTCGCCCGACCACAAAAATGTAGGAACCGTTCTCTGTCGTAATAGGTAGCGCATAGAGTGCAGAGACGCCGTTGTCTCTGCAGGCTTCGATAAATGCTTCGACCTCTGGATCGTCAGAGAAATGACTCCTGAATTCGAACAAGTCGTAGGGGAAATGCCTATTCTTGCCGGTTATGATTGCCGGGTGCTTATGGCGCTCGACAAGGCCGTTGCATATTATTGATACATCGTCCGGGAGAATGGCTCTGTTCGGCTCCAGTGTAGAATTGCGCGTTAGCCAATGGCACCGGCCAGGCAGTGCCTGGGTGTAAGTCGGTCACCGTCGCGCTCGATCATGCGGCGCCAGCCGAGGTAGCTTGGCAGGTATTTTGAAGCGACGNCCTTGAAGCNCGNCATCCAGCCCTTGAAGCGGCTCTGGTAGGCGCTGACGTTCTGGGTGTGATAGCAGCCGACAGTTCTCTCGCCGTGGCTGGCAACGAGTACCATCTGGGTGATGCCGGTCTCGGCCGCGAAGGCCTCGTAAGACTTGTTGCCGTCGGTGACTAGCACGGCATCCTTGGCGACGACGGGCTTGAGATGCGCGCGGATCGCCGCAGCGCTGAGGTCGGTGAGGATCGCATCGGTAGTCTCGCCATGGCGATCGCGGACGATCAAGATGGCATCGTGCTCGTCAGTGGAAAGTCCTGGTTTCTTAGCCTTGCCGCCACGTTTCCTGGGCGCACGGCCGACCAAATTGCGCGAGCCCTTGGCCGACTTGAGAATGAACGTCTCATCCGCCTCGACGATGCCGGTCACTGAGACAGCCTTCTTGTCCTTGGCCGCCGCGAGGAAGCGATGACGCCAGCGAAACGAGGTCTCCAGATGAATGTCGGTGCGCGCCGCCGCCTTGCGCAGGCTGACACCGTCGACGAGTGCGCGGGCATAGTCGAGCCACTTTTCGCGCAGCCTGAGCCCTGCCAACGGCGTGCCCGTCAGCGCGTTGAAGGTGCGCGCGCACGCCTTGCACATGTAGCGTTTGAGATCGGAGGCTGAGCCCCATGGTTTGAAATCGGCCGCGCCGCAATGACCACACGCCGGCGCCGCCGCGAACCGCGTCTCGATCAGGGCGACGACCTCCTGGCCCGAGCCCGTCGCCGTCAGCGCTTCGACGAGCGCCTCGCGCTCGACCTGGCTGAGATCCCCAAAATGCTCGACAAGTGCCTGAAAATCCTGAGCCTTCATGGTATCCTCGCTAGTGACCAACCGTCTGTTAGCAAGGTGTCACAACATTCAGGCAGAACAAAGCCACTTGATCAGATTAGTGTCGCCACAAACCAGCATTCGCGTGAACTCTAAAACTGATCAAAAAGACAGAACTCTTCTACTTCATGGCCGCACTCGAGCCCCATGACGGTTCAACCCCGGTTTAGTTGTGCCAGAGCAATCAACTAACACGATCTCTTCGCCGCGGTTAGATTGAGAACCTTGCACTGGAAGTAAGACTGCGACATTGATGTGAAATCTAAAAGGCTTCTTTCCGTGGTTATGATCGGGTCTGTCACGCAGCTGTCACCTGCTGGCGATAGATGAAATTGCTCCGCGAACAGATGGTCGTAGAGAAGCGCGGTCCGTATTGATGGTCAGGTCCCAGTAGAGGTAATCGCATGTCCAAAATCGAACCTTCAGAGCTTTCTTTTGACGAGTTTGATGAGATCGATAATTCACGTCGGCAAGAGTCGGATTTCGATGTCGTTGTTGAAGAGGCGCTGTCGCGCCGTGGTTTCATGGGTGGCGTTCTGGCGTTCGGCACCGCCTCGTTCCTGATGGGCACCTCAGCGCTGACACCCGCGCATGCGAAGGGCCGTTTCGCATTCGAGGCCGTTCCGGCCAGCACCGAGGACACGATCGTTGTACCAAAGGGCTACAAGTGGCAGACTTTGGTCAACTGGGGCGACCCGCTCTGGTCAAAAGGCGCCGCGTTCGACCAAACCACACGCGGCACCGGCGAGAGCCAGGAAACAGCGTTCGGCGACAACAACGATGGTATGGCGCTGTTCTCAGCCGGAGAGGGCCGTATGGTCTTGGCGGTCAACAATGAGTACACGAACCGCTCGATCATGTACGGCAACCGCGAAACCAAATTACCAGAAACGGCTGACGACGTGCGCAAGGGCAAGGCCGCACACGGGGTTTCCGTATTCGAGGTCAAGCAGGCCGATGGCAAATGGTCGGTCGTCAAGGACTCGTCCTACAACCGCCGCATCACTGCCGACAGCCCGATGGATCTGACCGGCCCCGCTGCCGGCAATGACATGCTTAAAACGGCTGCTGATCCAACCGGCACGAAATCACTGGGCACCTGGAACAATTGCGGCAACGGGCGCACTCCATGGGGCACCTACCTTGCATGCGAAGAAAACTTCAACGGCTACTTCTCATCCAGCGACGAGGATATTGAGTTGCCGGAAGCGTTCAAGCGCTACGGCATCAAGACGAAAGACTGGGGCTACGCCTGGGGCAAGTTTGATGACCGCTTCGATATCTCGAAGAACCCAAATGAACCAAATCGCGCTGGCTACATCGTCGAGATTGATCCACTCGATCCGAAGTCGACGCCAAAGAAACGCACCGGCCTTGGCCGCTTCAAGCACGAGAACGCCGAAGTTGACGTTGCGGCCAACGGCAAGATCGTCGTCTACATGGGTGATGATGAGCGCGGCGAATATCTCTACAAGTTCGTCTCATCCGATGTTTACGTGCCGGGTGGTGACACCTCGACACTGCTCGACAAGGGCACGCTCTATGCTGCGAAGTTCAACGCCGAAGGCAAGGGCGAGTGGCTGGCGCTAACGCCTGAGACAACCGGTATGGCAAGCGCTGCCGAGATCTGCATACACACGCGAATGGCTGCCTTAGCCGTCAAAGCAACGACGATGGACCGTCCAGAGTGGGTTGCCTCGAACCCTAAGAAGGCCGAGGTTTACTGCGCGCTGACGAACAACAAGAACCGGGGCAAGAAGGCCAATAAAGGCGGTGACCCGATGCCTGTAGATGGCCCGAACCCTCGCGAGGCCAATAAGTACGGCCAGATCGTGCGCTGGCGCCCNGAAGGCGGCGATCACACGGCAACCGGTTTTACCTGGGATCTCTACGTGCTCGCTGGCAATCCGGCGGTACACACTGGCGCCGGTGATCTCAACGCCGGTTCACGCAACGTGACGACTGATAACTTCTTCAACTCACCGGATGGTATCGCGTTCGACAGCGTCGGCATGCTGTGGATACAGACGGACGGCAAGTATTCCAACAAGGGCGACTTTGAGGGCATGGGCAACAACCAAATGTTGGTTGGCGACCCTGTCACTGGCGAGATCCGCCGCTTTCTTACCGGCCCGAAAGAGTGTGAAGTTACCGGCATCACGTTTTCTCCGGACCGCCGCACCGTATTTGTTGGAATCCAGCATCCAGGCGAAAAGGGTGACAGCCACTTCCCCGATGGCGGCAAGACCGTACCTCGCTCTTGCGTCGTCGCAATAACCCGCGAAGACGGTGCCGTGATCGGTTAAGCGCTCAAGAATTCTGCGATTGAGATGATTGTAGGCGGCTCGCTCAGTAGGGCCGCCTTTTTTGCACTGTCCTCGTTGATCCCGACAAACCGACGCTATATCGGCGGCTATGAACATATAGACACGGGGCCAAACATCTTAACTCGCCACTCCGGCAGCTGGCTGGTGCCAGAACGCATTGAATTTCCTATCCCATTTGGACTGAGTGCATAAGCCGAGGATGGCGGGAGAACACGTGCGTTGGTCCAGCGGCAACTCGACCTCTAAAATCGACGTGAGAATGCTTGCTTGATGATCACCGCGCGGTCATGGAGCATCCTGGACTATCCATCTATGTTAAAAGGAGCTGTCGGATCATCGAACTCAAATAATTCTAGCAGAAGATTATCGGGTGCCGCGATCATCACATACCGCCAACCGTCTTGCTGACGTAGGCCATGTGGTGAGGTTAGACCATCAGCCTGAAGCTGTGCCGAGACGTCACGAAGACGATTGACCCGTATACCTAGATGGTGGACCACGCCACGAGCATTGTCTCGAGGAGGCTGATCGTAAAGATTTAACCGACCTCGGCCGATGCCTAACATAACATTGCGGGCACCCGCGTTCTGGCCGTCGAAAAGAACGCGTGCCTTGAGATGGCGTTGCCACCACGCGATCGTCACATCGATATCGCTCGCGAAAATATGTGCGTGATGTAGGTTCAAAGTCTTGTCCTTCGCCAGTCGTCCGGCGTGCGTGCCGTTACTCATTGAAGTTCCGCACAAAGCCGTCTTCAATCAAACGAAGCACTGGCTTCGGCACAAGTTGGACCGTTCTAGAGCAAGATCGTTCCGGATGGAATCACCGTTCGACTTGCTCACTTTGTTGGCCGGAACGTGAATCTTGCTCTACTCAATAGGATTAGAGACCGATCGTTTCAGATGGATGCGCCAAGCGCTTCCATCTGAAACGATCGGGCTCNAGTACCTATACCGCAACCGACGTTGCCGGATGTGACGTGCTATGATCCGGTTGCGCGCGGCCTGCAGCCTCCGGTACTCGCGGAGATTTCGTGGTCTGCGAAAGCGAACAATCTTGACGCGACGATTGCCAATGCGTCGATACCGAACTGATACCAGCCTTCGCCTGCGATAACCCCGACGTGCACGACGTTTGCGAGCTCGTCGGGCTTTGTGCCTTGCGGCGCGTTTAGCGCGTTTAGCTGCCTTCCACGCCTGCCTGCTCTTGCTCTTGTCGAGTCGTCTGGGCTCTGGGACATAAATACTGGTGGACGGTCTCCGTGCCACGTTCACTGCGGCAGTATTGGTCTCAGCGGAGTTCGTCGCTTCAAAGCTCGTCGTGGTCGGTGGAGGATCGTTGCCGAGCGGGTCGCGTAGCCCATCTGCCCTCTCATTCAGCCGCGTAAGTTTAACTGCTTCGTCTTTCTGTTCGCGCGTTTCTTGCGGTGCATACGTAGATGTTGTGCGGGGTTGTTCCAGAACGGGTTGCCTGATCGTCGTCGAGGACGGCTTGTAATTTGTGATTGATACGGTCTAAGGTTGGCGCCTGATCGAACCAGTTGTGATCGTAGCTGTGGGTATTGCGTTGCGCGCGGGCAGGGGTGGCAGCTTCGCCCGTTGTGTTGGCTCGCCCATCGGAGCATGCGCAACGGCCGTGCCGCCAGATGTGCCCGTTGACCCAACCGGCATGTAGATTGATGCGAGTGCAAATGCACCTGTTATAGCGAACAGGATCAAAAAGGCCATTGCGCCGTTGCGGATTGATGTCGAGACCCGCGGCGGTAACATAGCAGCAACCGTTGTGGCGTCGTCGTCCAAGGCCTTCACGCGTAGCTGTACGGATGTTCCAAGCGCACGCCCTTCAAGATGATCGATCGCAGCCTTGATGGCCTCATCTTTGGTCGTGCAATCCTCTCGGATGCGCGTGGTATCGGCGTAGGACCACCATTCCTCACCGCAGCGCATGACCAAGATGGAATGATCTTCTTTCGTCTCAGGATTGATCCAGACATCTGTGTGGATGTCGTTCTCTTTCGAGCCTTTTGCTATGATATCCTCCCAGTCCTGATATCAATATGTGCTTTTGCAGCTTCCGCATTAACTGCTGTCCTCACGAAACAGATGTGCCCACAGGCTTAGTTGCGTGTCTATGCAAGACCCGATGATTTGCACGTCTTAATCGCCATGAACGCTGCTCGCCCTATAATCAGCTGCGCAAGCCGAGGAAAGACTTCAGGGGCGCTTCGCCTTTACTCTCGCAACAATTTCCAACAGGTTCTTGCGCGTACATTGCAGAACTATTCTCATACCGCTCGCAGCTCACGTTAAAAAATGGTGTAGCCCGACACGCGAATGGCACAACGAGAGCGCCGCTACACTTCGGGAACTCTGTTTTACCATCAGCAGCTGACACGCTGCGCTCGCGCTGAGATTTTCGGCCACTGACCCATTGCTTGCATATAGTACTGTCTAACTTTACGTGAGTTGACGTCTGTTGCGGTTATAGACTTGGGATGGAGCATGCACCGAGTGAAGACGTGCGGCTGCAATCTGACCGCTCGTTACGTCTTCTGGCATGCCAAATTTCGCTATTGTCTTCGGCTAGACTTTGATAGCAAAGTTGTCACAGATGTATTCTGACGAGTTTGGTGGATGCCACGTTTATCCGCACTTAGTCTTCCTTAGCCACCCGATGAAGGTACCTTTCAATGTCAGATCAAAGTACTGACCAGAAGTCAGAACAATCTGAAAATTTAACTGTATTTGGTGAACCTCTTTGGAAAGACGCCCTGAAGTCAATGGGTTGCGGGATGTTGCTGTTGGCTGTCACAATCGTCGTCGGTGGAGCTCTCGGAGTTGCAATCATAGCGCCTTGGGGGCGCGTTAGCTTCGACTGCTCGATCTATTGTGCGATCAAACAATATTTTACTGGCAGTGTCCCAATCGGTGATCTTGTTGGAAAACCTCAACGGGCAAATCCGTTCTCTGGCTACCGAACGGAGATCCGCTCTGCCAATGAGTGGTATCGTATACCCAGCCACAAGCGCGCCCTAGTCGTGCAACATTGGTCGCATGACGCCGGCTTCACTAAAACTCAAAGCAATGATCTGATTTGGTGCCTCAAGTCCGTGGCTGAAGCAGGCGATGCTAAACAGAAGAACTTTGATGAAGCCAAGAATGCATGCATGGAAAAAGTGAAACGAAAAATAAAAGAGCCCAAACAATAAACAAGCGGTTTT
>NZGY01000037.1 GCA_002689605.1 Filomicrobium sp. | reverse complement strand
AGCCGTTTGCAGCGCGGAACGACGGTCAAATCAAAACAGAATGTACTCAACCACCTGTGTCGCATGATCAAACCGAGTTTTGACACGACCAAGACCCATAGCGAGCATCGCGTGTTCGTCGATCGTGTCATTAGCAACGGTCAGCACCGCTTCACGTGATGGAGCGAAGCTATTCGCGAACCCAAATAAAACACTCTGCTTCAGGGAGAGGGTAGAAATGCAGGCTGCAACGTCACCTAGCCACACATTCGATGCGATCTCCTCACGCAAATGACATTGCTGTTTGCGAAAGTAGCCACAGGCCGCAAATGATGAGAACTGCACCAGCGATGCGAGCGATCCGACCGCCCATTGGGGCGAACTTCTCAAGGGCCACAAGAATGGCAAGACCGGCAATCCAATAAAGGTTCATGATGCCGCCAACAAACAATAACGCCATCAGGAACCAGCAGCATCCGAGGCAGAATGCACCGTGCTCAAGCCCCATCAGAAACGCGCCAATATTACCAGGCCGTCGGCGAGTAACAAGAAACTGCATTGGGCTCCTGCAGTGATCGAGGCAGACATCCTTTATCGAGCTGAATTGATAAATACCTGCGACCAGAAGAACGACGCCTGCAAGGATGCTACTTGTCAAGGTCATCATTTCTGGCGACACGAGGCCACGCAATTCCAGCAGCCATTGAAGCGACACGGCGACTGCGCTGAAGCCTGCCCATACCACCAAGTAGCCAGCTAGAAAAATGGTTGCAACGAATGCTGGCGCACTTTCCTGCTCCCTGCGCCTAAGCAAAGCAGTGTAGAGGAGGACTGTCGGCGAGGCACTGGGCAGCATCATTGCAATCATCATGATCCACCACATGAGGAACACGAGAACTGCATACTCTGCTGTCCAATTCGCCGGCATCGCAATGCTAGCGGCCATTTTCATTGGTGGATCGCCAGCCATCATGGTCATCTGAAGCGCCGACATTTTCATGCCGACGCCAAAGATTGTGTAGACACAAGCGATCGAGAAAATGACCGCAATCGCCGCAAGCATGATGAAACGATCTTGCTGAAGCAAGCGTTCGGTCAGGCCTTCATCACTCATTGAACGACCAAGCTGGATTAGGCCGCAGCCTCAACGACACCCTTGTGCGAAAGATGCAGATCAGCAAACTGAGCATATGTGCTGTTGTTTTTCTTAAGCTCTATTGACCCGCTGGTCTTTGTCGTTCCGCTGCCCATCTCTGCCAAGCGATATTCAAAACCATGTGGCAAATCAATGCGCGCACGATGCTCTGCCCCGGTTACTGGATTGCGAATGGGCTCGGCCTCGATCTCGAAAACGTCCGGTACGACTACGCGACCTCTGCGGCCGTCCACGTCGATTTCAAGATCAATTGGTTTGTACAGCGTTTCTAGCTTGCTCGGGGCCATTGCCGAAAACACCCACCACATGGTTGCCATGTCTTCAGTGTCTTCGCCGGTCATGATCTTTTGAAGAGCTTCGCGTTGCTCAGAGCTCGCGCTCTCGTCAATGATGATCTGCATTTCGCCGTTGCCTTCATGGATGGGGCCGGGCCATTTGGCGATAAAGCCACATCTCGTACCGTCGAGGTTCACTTGTCCGTAATGTCCTTTGTCGATTTGGTAACCGACAGCGGCCTCACACGTCCCATCTGTTGGCAGTGCATTGAACTGACAAGGACACCCGTAAGCGCAATTGCAGTTCGCTAATTCTCGACCTCGAATTTCCCAAGGCGTCATGTTGAAATCCTCCGCTAAACCTGCAATGCCCCGTTCGACCAGGACTGCAACTTTATGTTTCACTTGCAGCTTGAAGTTGTCAATCCCTCGAGCACAGTCGTTCGCCAATGTGCCATTGCGTAAGTCAGCCTCCGCGGCCCAGTTCGGATCAAATTTTTCCGAGCGTTCGACCAGGGCAGCAGATCGTCAATGTCCATGATTTCGTGGCGGCGGATCTGGCCAAGAAACCAGAGCATGACTTCGCGTCCTTTAGAATGTTGTAGGAGGTTGTCGGTTGCGGCACGCGGGGCTTGGAAAGACCGGTTGTGGCCCAACCCGGAAATGCCCAATCTGAGGCTATCTGGTCCGTTATTGAAGCAACTTCGAGCATCCCGCCGTCCAATAATATACAGCTTGCCGGACAGCTTGGACGCTTGTTTCGCACTCTTGATATCAAATGGAAATGTTGACGGATCGGCGGAACCTTTTTCGGACAGGCGGCCGCTATGATGACTTTTTACACTTAGAGCGCCAGGGAAGCTGGCAAAGGATACCTGCGTGAACATTACCCATTGGTCTTGGGTGCTCCGCCTCTCGTATCCCAGTTGGCAATCTTAGAAATTTCCTGATTGCCGGTATCATTGGGATTCCCATCTTCTTTTGTTAGGCCATATGCGTTGGCATGAGCGCGTAGCCAAGCTTCCAATGCCTTCTTAGGCGTCTTTTTCTTGATTGAATTTGGGTCGGCATTCACGGCTTCCCAAGCATGGATAGCTGCCGCTAGTTTGGGGGCATAGTGGTGATGAGTGGGGTCTAGATACTCTGCGGTCAATTTATCGTCAGGAAAAAAGAAGCCAGTAGTCATCCCACGTGATAATAGCCATTTCCTGATCTCATCAACTTCTATTCTCGTTTCCCACCAATCCGTTTCAAAGTGGCGATCGCCGTTGGGCAACTCGACTAATTCTCCATCCACAAGGGTCGCTGGAACCTTTTGGGATTGGATCGCACTGCGAAGCGCTGTCTTTGCAGCCTCATAGCCCCTTGGTCTCTGGTCGATTGTCAATTGTCTAATATAGTCAAAATCGACTGGGTCTTGCCCGATAACCAGAAGCGCAAATTGATAGATATTTAATTCATCGCATAGTCGCCAATAGTCCAGCGCATCCATGTTTGTTGGAAACTGTGAATCCGGCTCTGAGTCAGAACAAGCGGTTTCGCTCAGCATTCTTGTCTGCTGATTTCTAGTCTTTGTCATTGTGCGGATACCACTTTCAGCTCTGGAACACTGTTGGCATAAGCATCCAGTTCAAGATACTCGCCCCATTCCTGCATAAGCTCACGTCTTTTCTCGAAAAGATCTGTTCGCCGATATGCAGCTTCGACACGATCAGCAACAACATGTGCGAGCGCAGCTTCCGCAACCTCGCGTGCAAAACTTGTCTGTTCCGCAGCCCAGTCGCGAAAACTCGACCAAAAACCATGAACTGTGACGTGCTCCGTGGTCATTCTGCGCAACGCCATCGCCATCGCCATGGTCGATAGGGGCGTTCCAACTTTTTTACCTGGGAATACAAAGCTTTCGCTTTCGAGCATTCTTAATTTTTCAAGTATTTTGATCGCGCGGTCAGTGAGAGGGACTCGGTGCTCACGTGCTGCTTTCATTCTATGTGCGGGGATAGTCCAAATTGCATGATCAAGATCAAACTCCTCCCAACGCGCGCCCATGACTTCACCTGATCGCGCAGCAGTTAGTATCAGAAACTCCAGGGCCAATGCCGCAACGCCTCCACGTTGCCTCAGATCAGAGAGTAGCTCCGGAACGTCAGCATATGCCATCGCAGCATGGTGCCCTCTTGTCAGTCTCTGTCGTACCGGCAGCAAATGGTGCAAATGACCGCGCCATCGCGCCGGATTCTCTGCGTGACGGTGACCTTTAGCTTTCGCCGCATCGAGAACCTTTTCAATGCGCCCACGAAGGCGTGAAGCGGTCTCGGGTCTTTTGTTCCACAGAGGCTGTAATACGCTGAGAACATGATCTGTTGTCACCTCGTCCACCAGCAGAGGTCGCAAGGGGGCTGCGTACACCGCCAGTGTCATTTTCCACTGAGCAATATGCTTCTCGTTCCGCCAGGATGGTGACAATGCCTCTATTACGTCGTCAGCCATTTCGCCAAAAGTCGGAGTCGTCGTTGTAGTCGTTCGTATCGAGAGCGGGTTATTCCCTTCGGCCAGCGCTGCTCTTGCGTCAGCGGCAAGCTGGCGAGCCCGGGCAAGGGTGATTTGCTTGGCTGAGCCCAGGCCCATATCGTGCCTCTTCCCAGATAATCGGAAGCGAAACACCCATTTCTGTGCTGCTGGACCAGACACCACCAAGTATAGCCCGCCTCCGTCGCTGTATCGCCCCGGTTTAGAGAGCGCGGCGACTGAGCGAGCTGTCAGTTTGTGAAGCACTCTCGCCATCTCTTTGGTCCCACCAATAGTCCCACCATTTGCAGGGGATTGTATCGGAAGAATAAGGACGTTGCTGGACGATGGAGGAAACGTTCCCCATAAATATCAATGTCTATAGGGATGTCTCAGGACGGCATTAAACATCTGTAAGGCGGACTCCGTTTCCGCCAGTGCCTGAGATTAGTTCCTTGATTTTAAATAGCGAACTGCCTGTCCAGTCAGCTGGGACCGGTATAGTCTCTTGTGCCGACTGCCAAGAGCGTGCACTTGGGAAATTGAGATGGCGCCATGTAATGCTTCACATCACAGCCTACGAGCCATGGTGGATCTTGACGCCTATCCAATGATGAACGGATGGGGTTTGAGCCTCAAAGGCCGCGACTTCGTTGATCCCGGTCGCTCATAACCAAATACCAGCCAAGCCCAGGGGAAGATGGGATTCGATCGACGGAATGCATCCGCGGCGGCCGTCAGAACTGATTCCCAAGCTGATTTCGTCTCCCGTACCATGGCTGTTCGGTTGGCGGTTCTTGAGGCATCATACAAACGCCACTAAATCGATCTACATGGCAAAGCGCTCAGGCAAGCATAAGAACAAGCAAAAGCGAGATCGCGCGAAAGAGGCTGTTGAAGCAGCAGAGGCCGCAGCCAAGCGGGCCATGGCCAAGGGGAAGAACCCGGCAGCCGCTATGCTCGGACATTATGGCGGAAAGAAATCAGGGCAGGTACGCCTTAAGGCGATCGGGACTGATGGTATGGCCGAAAAGGGTTCGACAGGTGGTTTCGCGCGAGCCGCATCCCTGAGCGCTTCGGAACGCCGAGAAATCGCCCGCAAAGCCGCAAAGGCTCGCTGGCAGAAGAAGAAGGATGCGCAGAATGGCGACCCAAATAAGCAATAAGCTCAACGTTCAAATCGTTCTTGATCGCTCAGGTTCTATGGCCGATTGTTGGGAAGACGCTCTCAAGGGCGTGAATACCTACGTCAAAGAGCTCGCAGGTGACGAGAACATCAAAGCTCGCGTTTCAGTCGTGATGTTCGATGGTCAGTCCATCGACGAGGTTCGCTCCAACGTAAAGGCAAAGGTATTCGACCCGGTGACGGATGAGGACTGCCTGCCGCGCGGCATGCCTCCGTTGCTCGATGCTGTCGGACAGACCATCACCAAGATGGATGCAGTAGCCCATGACAAGCGCAATGCACTGGTCATCATGACGGACGGCCACGAGAACGCGTCTGTTGAGTTCTAGACGGCCACCATATCCAAAATGGTCAAGGATCGTCAGGCAAAAGGATGGTTGATTACGTATCTAGGCGCTGATCACGATGCGTGGGATCAAGCGCGCCATCTGGGCTTTGCAGCGTCTCACACAGCTGATTTCTCAAAGGGCGCAATGGGTGAGGTCGCCGCCTCGCTCTCAGTCAACACGCGCGCGTATGCGTCAGCAATCACTATGGAAGACGGATTGGTTGAAGCGTCTCATTCTGTTGAGCAGCGCAAGCAAATGAAGGGCGGACCCAGTTCCGCCTAAGCCCAGTGCAAGATTATTTGCTCAAGAGGGGGCACTCAAAGGGCCATTGGGCAGGCGTGACAGTATTGATATGTATCGACCTTGGAGCATTGTCGAATGTTTGAGGTGTCTTCTACTGCCTGCTTGTTCTCGGGTGCCTCGCATGAGTGCCTTCCCCCGAAAAGAGCGAACAATAGTACATTGGGTGCCAGCGGTTTGGTCCGGCAAGCCGCAAGCCGATGCAGTTTGCGCACCGTTTAGCGTACACGCCAGGACGTGTTATAGGCACCGAATTACTAGGGCATGGGAAACCAAACTACTTCGCAAAATACCCAGCGCATGGACGCCAGGGAATATCCGTGGCGCCGTAGTCAATCCCCATTGTGTGGAGTGCACCAGTAACCTGACTACAGTGATGGATCTGGTGGTTGAACAACTGAACCACCATAACCCAACGAGGAAACGCTGGTGGGTCATCGACACGGGGGCTTCGCATTATGATTTCCTCAGCCAACCATGCCTCCGTCCAGTCGCGGCTGCCTGCTGTCTGCATTTCGTCTTGGGCGAGACGGGTCGCTTTCAGCGTCTCCCAATCCGGCCAAGTCACCCGGCCAAGTCACCCGGTCGAGTGGGTTGCGTGCAGGCATGGTTCCGTTCAGGAAGGTCAAAATCGATTGATTGATGAGGCAAATGTGGTCAAGCGTATGGTGAATTGATCCGAAGAAAAGTCCTCGATCGCGTACCCGTTCCAGGTTGCCTATCTCATCGCAGATCCGATTGACAGTATCATTCTGCCAGCGAGAGTATGCTGCCATTTCAGTGACGTAACCAGACGTAATCATTTAGCTATCCCTGTTCTATATCAGCGGCAGTGGCCCAACTTGCTGCCGGCAAGCTGGGCGCTAGCAAAAGTGAGTTCTGTCGGACGCAGCCGCGCTCGCCNTTTTACGTTGTAGCTGTCGTGTGAGAGAACNACGTCATTCCTGGCTCAGGCAGAGTGGCAGTGAGAATGCAGCTCATTTGCGANTCTGTGATGTAGATCTTGTTTNNGTCAGCAATACCGAAACACAGATTNCTCNTCTTAACACCCTCCGGCGGCTCAATGCGATACGCCGCGTCATTAGCCCCTTTGATAGTTGAGAGCTGCATGAAAACGGGNGCGTGTCACACCGNTAGTAAAGTTCGNCAGCTCTGGGTCCATATAGCCGAGTCCAGAATTAGGCGACCCCACCAGAAAATCGCTCGACCGTTTTACTAGATCTTTGTTTTCAGTAACAATTNGCCATACTACGACTTGACGCCAGGGACTTATCGCGGGACGCTCACTTACGTACAGTAAGAGCACAGCAATGAAGTATTCGATGGCACGGGCGCTGGTGTGGCTNGCAATCNTAAGCGGAGGGATGAGCCTCACGCTTTTTAACGATGGTGNGTTGGCACAGCAGTCCGATCGCCATGTCGGTTACTACTATCCCGAACCGCAGGTCCGGGAGGTATTCGACTCGCCATTGCCAACCGCTCCAGTGGCCAGCTCACGCTCGCGCGCTGCTTTTGCCGTCGGCATCGCATTGATGCAGAATAAGCGGAATTTCGCTCCGCCCTATCACCCATTCGTTAAGGGCGCTCGCAAGGAGAAACNCATTATCGTTGCGACCGAGACCGGGCGCTATGCAACGCATTATCAATTGCGGGCATTGTTGGCTGGGATGACATCTGAGGCACGTTCCACCCCGCTCTTCAACAAGCTGCCGGAACCAGAAAAGAGAACGTTTCTCGATTTCTGTAAATTTTTGGGCTTTACACGTCTAACAGTATCAAACGGCCACGATCTCGCGATCCAGTTCACCATCAATTAATCCGACGTGACACGTCTGNCGCGCCNTCGCAGCGTCTGCCACAAGACAATTAAGACGGANGCTGGCGACAATGATGCTGGTCAGGCACTCTGCTTTATACGANAACTTCTCCGCCNGAGTTCTCGTCGCCCCATTCACTCCACGACCCATCGTAGACGGGAACATCGGNATTCCCGATTACAGCCANAGCAAGAGANAGAACGCAAGCGGTAACGCCCGAGCCGCAGGTGGTAACGGCAGGTTGACGNGGATCGACACCGGCAGCGTTAAAAGCAGCACGCAATTCGTCAGCAGATTTCAATGTGCCATCTTCGTTGAGCAATGTTGGAAAGGGGAGGTTGAGTGCACCGGGCATGTGGCCGGACCGAAGGCCTTTTCGTGGCTCTGGGGCTTCGGCCTTGAAGCGCCCGGCTGCGCGCGCGTCGATAATCTGTTCCCCNCCATTGCGTACAATGGACTGGATATCGTCGATGTCGCGCACNAGTCCGGCATTAAATCTTGGTGTGAAGTGACGCTCCGATTTNTGGGGCGTCGGCTGGGCGGTGACTTCGCGCCCCTCTGCTTTCCATTTCGGCAGACCGCCATTCAGCACTACCACATCTTCGTGTCCCATTGTCCGAAACATCCACCANACGCGAGCCGCTGAATAGAGACCAACGCTGTCGTAGGCGACGACCCGCATGCCGTCACCGATGCCCATCTTTTTCATTTGGGAAGCGAACTGGACGGTTGAGGGCAACATATGGGGAAGCGGGTTGCTCTTATCTGCTACATCGTTGATGTCGAAAAACAAGGCACCAGGAATATGCTCGGCGTGGTATTCCTCATGCGCATCACGATTGGCCGTAGGAAGATGCGTGGAGCCGTCCAATAGAACTAGGTCTGGTGATTCGAGATGATCAGCTAGCCAATCCGTTTCCACAATATAGCGACCGCGCAACTCAGGCATGTGTTGGACCTCTAGGTTAGTCAATTCGTCGATTGGGACTTATTCGTCACTCAGCTTTAGTCTTACGCGGCGATTCTGCCGGCCTTTCTTCTCGACTTTTGGAATAGCCACATGGCCGATCTCCAATGTCGATCTTACGTGAGTTCCACCACAAGGCTGCAAATCAACACTGCCGCCCTCGCCAATAGAAACTAAGCGCACGCGGCCTGAACCCATCGGGGGCTTCACAGACATAGTTCTGACAAGACCAGGGTTCGCTTCCAACTTGGCATCGCTGATCCAGGTTTCTGAGACCACATGGTCAGCAGCAATGATAGCATTCAATTGCTCTTCCACTGCTTCCTTCTCAAGTGCACCAGCGTCCTGAATATCAAAATCGAGACGNCCATCGCCGGCACCGATCTGGCCACCAGTGACAGGAAATTTGATCACGCTACAAAGAAGGTGAAGCGCTGNGTGTACACGCATATACTTGTGACGGGTCGTCCAGTCCAAGATGACGTTCACGCTTTGACCAACTTCCGGGAGAGCTTCTTGATCTTGCGGAACGTGGACAATCGTTTTGCGGTCCTGGTCGTATACAGTTGTAGCAATCGAGCAGGTCTGGTCATTGAATTGCAACGAGCCGCTGTCACCAGGCTGCCCCCCACCTGCAGCATAAAACACTGTTCGATCGAGGATGATGCCGCCATGGTCATTGATCGTAACAACATTTGCTTCACAGGAATCGGCGTAGGCATCATCCCGAAAAATAGCTTCTGTCATGACTTCCTGTTCTGCGAGTTAANTGTGGTAATCGCTCANCTAGCCGCACACTTAGCCTTCGACTTCTTCAAAGACGGTGGGAATACGATCTNCCGAGTTCTCGAGCCAAGCAGGGACTGGCAAGTCCTTGCTACGCAGAAACTCTGGATTAAAGAGCTTGCTTTGATAACGCGAGCCATAGTCGCAAAGGATGGTCACGATGGTGTGCCCCGGGCCCATCTCTTGCGCTAAACTTTTTGCACCGGCGATGTTCACGCCAGATGAAGCGCCAAGACAAAGGCCTTCTTCTTCCATGAGCTGNAACACCAGAGATACAGCTTCGGCGTCTGGCACCTGGAAAGCGTGGTCAATAACAGCGTCTTCCAGATTTGCGGTAATACGCCCTTGGCCGATACCCTCAGTAATTGAGCTTCCCTCCGCCTTCAGTNCGCCTGAGGTGTAGTACGAGTAGAGGGCAGCGCCCGGAGGATCCGCGAGACCAATCTTGATCTCCGCATTCTTAGACTTGAGGCCCATCGAGACCCCGGCAAGCGTTCCACCCGACCCTACGGCACAAGCAAAACCATNAACTTTGCCATCGGTCTGCTCCCAGATCTCAGGCGCGGTCATTTCNACATGAGCTANGCGATTGGNTGTATTATCGAACTGGTTCGCCCAAATCGCTCCGTTNGGTTCGCTGGCATTTAAAGCCTCTGCCANCCGAGCTGAGTATTTNACGTAATTGTTCGGGTTCCGNTAAGGCGCTGCTGGGACTTCGACAAGACGGGCTCCGAGTAGGCGCAAAGCGTCTTTCTTCTCTTGTGCCTGCGTCGCAGGGATGACGATAACGGTCTTGTACCCAAGAGCTGCCCCTATGACGGTCAGTCCAATACCCGTATTGCCAGCAGTTCCCTCAACTATCGTACCACCTGGTCTCAATCGACCGGCCTTCTCGGCATCTCGGATGATAGATAACGCAGCGCGATCCTTAACCGATTGGCCCGGATTCATAAACTCGGCCTTGCCCAAGATTGTGCAGCCGGTTTCCTCTGATGCGCGAACAAGCTTTATAAGTGGCGTGCGTCCGACGGCGTCGGCAACGTTGGCAGCGACGTACACGGGCGCGTCCCTTCCTGAATTCGATGGTTATGAATGTTTTTTAGTTACTCCCAGCNTAGTGAGCAAGCCGCCTGCTCGCAACCCGGCTGATGAAAGCAATCCGCATTCAATCAGCTAACAAATCCTNTCGCGTGTCGCAAAATGTGACGTCTTTTNANGTCAGCTTAACCGCCNCCGCGCATTCTATCCCGGCAACACGAAGTCCGCCGGCCGACTAAATTACTGGGGCTGGCAAACGAGGAACAAGCTTATGGAGTCCAACTTCAAGGCAGGCCTTGCCGCGGCCGCCCTGGCGCTTTCTGCATGTCTGGCCACAACGGCNTCAGCTACTGATCTAAGANGCTACCGCGGGTCNCTGAAGGATTCTGTACCTGTACGNCACACTTCTGCCGGACCATGCTATTTCCGAGCGGATGTCGGTTNCGGTGTATCAGGTGAGCCCGACATCAATTGGCCNGTAGTTAACGGTACGTCCGTCAATNATACNGTCACAAACATTGAGATCGAAGGTGCTTGGCTCGGTGAGGTCGGCGTGGGTTGTGGCTCTGGTTCCCGCGGCTTCCGNGGTGAATTCGTTCTCGGCGTCCGGGGCGAGAAGAAGATGGATGGTGAGCCACCTCAGTTAGGTGTGCGCGACGATCCAATCCATGTCGCAGTAACCAGCTACACCGCGATGTTTAACGTCTACAAAGATCTCGGCCGTTGGCACCGGGTGGTACCATACATCGGTGCCGGCATCNGTATTGCCTACAACACGATGGACGATGTCTACCTTACGCAAAACCCAGCACTCGTGAACCGAATTCGCGGAAACAATGATCTGGCTTTTGCTTGGTCCTTAATGGCAGTTTTCGCTTACCAAGTCTCAAATAGAGCCATCTTGGACTTTGGTTGCCGTTACATCGACTTCGGCTCAGTGAAGTCAGATCGTGTTGACCCGGGGCTCAACCAAAACCCAGCTGTTGAAGTTGAGGATTGGACGGCCCACGAATTCAAGGTCGGATTGCGCTATCACTTCGGTGGCTCAACGCCGGCACATATGGCTTACAAATAAATCCGTGCCACCGAGGAGAAGGCTCCTCGGTCCAATCTCTAAGAGGCCGGGTTCTGCTCGGCCTTTTTTCATTGGGGATTCATTGGACCGGCAAAGTTTGATGGTCCAGCATCCGCGGCAAAACGATCGGATCGCCCGAGATGGCAATTCTTGATTGATTTTTGTTCGGACCTGCCCATATACATGCCGCTCAATGCAGTCAGTTGGCCGCGCGCGGAAACGTGCTGCGGCAATTGTTTTTGCATAACGCGCGTTGCAAGTACGATACGAACCAAGTTCTGGGGAAGAGTTAGCTTGTAAAGCAAATTGCTCCATAGGCGGGCGTGGTGGAATTGGTAGACACGCCAGATTTAGGTTCTGGTGGCTTCGGCCGTGGGGGTTCAAGTCCCTCCGCCCGCACCATGGAGCGATAACCGTTAGCAACCGCGCTGCCTGACCGCAGATCATGGTTGAGGGTTCTATTGGCAATTCTGGGTTAGAGACGAATGCAAGTTACCGAGATAGTTTCTGAAGGACTTAAGCGCGAAATTCAGGTGGTCCTGCCCGCGGATGATCTCAACCAGAAGTGCGAACAGCGACTAGATGAAATTAAAGGCGATGTGCAGATCCGGGGGTTTCGCAAGGGCCGCGTTCCGAAAGTGCACCTCAAAAAGGTCTACGGTCGGCGTCTGATGCTCGAAGTTGTCCAGCAAGCGGTGGAGGAAAGTAGCAAACAAGCGCTCGATGATCGTAATGAGCGTCCGGTCGCACAGCCGGAAATCGCTCTTCCTGAGGATCAAGCCGAAATAGAAAGTGTCGTTTTCGGCTCAAAAGATCTCTCTTACTCAATGACTTATGAAGTTATTCCGGCCATCGATCTGGTCGACTTTTCAACCATCAGTGTTGAGCGCTTGGTCGCCAAGGTCGATGATGCAGCGGTTGACGAAGCCCTTCAGGACCTCGCATCGCGCAACAAAGCCTACAATGGAGATCCAGAAGCAGTCGCGGAAGAAGAAGACAAACTCAAAATAGATTTTGTCGGTAAGATTGACGGCGAGGAATTCGAAGGCGGTACCGCTGAAGGCATCGATCTGGTTATCGGTCAAGGTGGGTTCATTCCCGGCTTCGAAGAAGGGCTGAAAGGTGCCAAGGCAGGTGAGCACCGTGATGTCACGACAACTTTCCCTGAGGAGTATCCAGTTGATACCCTGAAGGGTCGTGAAGCCACGTTTGCAGTCACAGTTCAAGAAGTGGCGAAACCCGTAGAAGCTGAAGTTAACGATGCACTTGCCGAGACACTCGGCGTTGAGAACCTGGAAAAGCTCCGGGAACTGGTTACGAACCAGATAACAGGCGAGTACGAGCAGATTTCACGGGCAAAGCTGAAACGTGCCCTCCTCGATCAACTTGATCAGGCCCATAGCTTTGAGTTGCCACCGTCTCTTGTCGAGGCTGAGTTCAATAGCATTTGGAATGAACTCACTGAGAACATGAAGAAGGAAGAAAAATCCTTCGAGGACGACGATAAAACAGAAGAAGAGGCGCGTGCTGAGTACGACGACATCGCGCGCAGACGGGTGCGGCTTGGTCTGGTGATCGGTGAAATTGGCGATAAGCACGAGATCCAGGTTGAGCAAGAAGAGCTTCGCGAAGCACTTGTGCAGCAGGCGCGGCAGTATCCTGGCCACGAAAAGATGGTCTATGACTACTTCGAGAAGACACCCGGCGCCATCGGACAGCTGAGAGCACCAATCTTCGAAGAGAAAGTTGTAGATTTTCTGGTCAGCAAGGCTGCGATCGCTGACAAGGAAGTAACCCGCGAAGAGCTGGCGGCACCAATTGACGGTGAAGAAACGGACGCACCTGACGCCGACAGTAAATCCGACGCTTAAGGCATACGCGGCCATCTGCAGGGTCTGCGGGCAAGCTGCAATACTTGGCATTTATCGCGAACCGAATAACTTGGCATCAGAAGTCTGCTGTGGACGGCTGGGCTTTGACGTCTGTTGGCGCGTTCTTATGTTACAAGTGAACGAACGATTCCAAGGGGCGCTCAGCACTTTAGCGAGCGGCCTTCCTGCTCCATCGAAAGGTTAACTGATGCAAGATCCCGTAAATACGCTGACCAATACGTTCTGGCCTATGGTTGTCGAGCAAACGACCCGTGGCGAGCGTGGTTACGATCTGCCGTCAAGACTACTCAAGGAACGCATCATCTTCGTTACGGGACCCATCGAAGATCATATGGCAACGTCGATATGCATGCAGCTGCTCTATTGTGAGTCAGAGAACCCCACCAAAGAGATTTCCATGTATATCAACTCCCCAGGCGGTGTTGTAACAGCAGGGATGGCGATCTACGACACGATGCAGTTCATTAAGCCGCCAGTTGCAACACTCTGTATTGGGCAGGCTGCCTCAATGGGGTCACTCTTATTGTGTGCGGGCGCGAAGGATATGCGCTTCGCACTCCGAAATGCTCGAATCATGGTGCATCAGCCATCTGGTGGTTTCTCGGGCCAGGCATCAGATATCGAGCGGCATGCCGAAGATATCGTCAAAATGAAACGGCGCCTGAACGAAGTTTATGTAAAACACACCGGCCAGGATTATGATGTAATCGAGAAAACATTAGATCGCGATTACTTCATGACAGCTGAGCAATCCTTAGAATTCGGCTTGATCGACAAAGTATTAGAAAGTCGAGATGAGGTTGCCGCCCTAAATCCTGATGCGGATAGTTCCTCCAGCTAACTTGCCGTTAGTACTGATCTATTTGGAGCGCACTGTCCAACGTCGGGTAAGCAGAATCACGGCACGCTTCCTCCAGTTGAACACGATATGCGTAACGATCCACTTAATCCGGTCATGGTGAGTTGCTCGTAGCGGATACAAGACGTCTCGGTGTTTTTAAGATCACCTGGCGCGTGAGTGCGAATGTTCGAGCTTATGCGTCGCAGGGAGAACATATTGTCTCCTAGAGTTGCTGGCGTAGTGTAGTCAGGCTGGAAGGTGATCGCAAATGCAGCTGACGAGAAATGGCCACACACTGATGCATTCTTGCCATGGGGCAATNTCAAGGTTTNGCGACAGCTTTAATAGAATCTTGATTGCNGCAACCGCAGCATGTTGAGATCAAGGGTCGATCGATGGAGGCTTCGAATTGGCCCAGGAATGTTAAAAGAGTTCTGAAGCAGTTTATTAGTTTTGACGCCGAGAAACGCTGCCAGCGATTGATATACCGGTTAGATTATGGACGGTCTGAACGGCTGACGAAGGGTAAGAACAAAACATGCCGAGCCAGGAAAAGAATACGCTTTATTGCTCGTTCTGCGGTAAGAGCCAACATGAGGTTCGCAAACTAATTGCTGGGCCGACAGTGTTCATCTGTGATGAATGCGTCGAGCTGTGCATGGATATCATCCGTGAAGAAAACAAGAATACGCTCGTCAAGTCGCGTGATGGTGTNCCCACGCCGGATGAGATCAAGANGGTNCTTGATTCATACGTTATCGGTCAGGATTACGCGAAGCGTGTCNTAGCTGTTGCGGTTCATAACCACTACAAGCGGCTTAATCATGCAGCGAAGAACAACGATGTTGAACTCGCAAAGTCGAACATCCTGCTAATTGGTCCAACGGGCTGCGGTAAGACACTCTTGGCGCAAACGCTTGCGCGGATACTGGATGTGCCATTCACCATGGCCGACGCAACGACCCTCACTGAGGCCGGATACGTTGGTGAGGATGTTGAAAACATCATCCTCAAGCTTCTGCAGTCTGCAGATTACAACGTNGAACGCGCCCAGCGCGGTATTGTTTACATCGACGAAGTGGATAAGATCAGTCGTAAGTCTGACAACCCATCAATCACGCGCGATGTATCTGGTGAAGGTGTCCAACAGGCACTGCTGAAGATCATGGAAGGCACGGTCGCCTCTGTGCCGCCGCAGGGTGGTCGCAAGCATCCTCAGCAGGAATTCCTNCAAGTTGATACAACTAATATCCTTTTCATCTGCGGTGGTGCGTTCGCCGGACTTGATAAAATAATTGCTGCACGCGGTAAGGGCACGTCGATTGGATTCGCCGCGACAGTTAGCGATCCNGACGAGCGCAAAACNGGCGAAGTGCTNCGGGGTGTCGAGCCAGAAGATCTCTTGCGGTTCGGTCTGATACCGGAATTCATCGGCCGTATGCCAGTACTTGCTACGCTCGAAGATCTTGATGAAGAAGCATTGGTCCAGATACTGAGTGAGCCGAAGAACGCGCTCGTCAAGCAGTATCAGCGCCTATTNGAGATGGAAGACATTAAACTCACCATCACAGTCGATGCGCTGAAGGCCATTTCGCGAAAGGCCATTGAAAGGANAACTGGTGCTCGTGGTTTGCGCTCCATCATGGAGGGCATCCTGCTAGATACGATGTTCGATCTTCCAAGCCTCAAGGGTGTGGAAGAAGTCGTAATTGGTCCGGAAGTTGTTGAAGGTGGCGCGCGACCATTGAAAATCTATACCGAACGCGCTGAAGAACAGGAGACCTCGGCTTAACCGTGTTCGTTCCGTGAAATTGAGGGCTATGTCTATAGCGGCNGTATTGGAACTTAGGTGCCCAATGCTTATGTCCANTANCTGTCGTCTCCGGTTAAGTGGCAAGACGTTCATTGTTTGAAACTTAGCCCAATCGACAAAAGAAGTTGAGAGGATCGTAAACGACGGATTTCCGCCGCTTTGTTCAGGGCACAAATCCNGGCTGACTTGGCATTGTTGAGTGCAACGATCCGATCTGAAGACCTGCACGTTTCCAGACTATGTCTGGCATACTAAATCAGAGAGAGCCCATGAGCGACGAAACAACGACTCCTGAAATCGGTCCTGGCGAGGAGCTATACCCAGTCCTGCCATTGCGCGATATTGTCGTTTTCCCACATATGATCGTTCCACTATTCGTTGGCCGCGAAAAGTCAATCAACGCGCTGGAAGAAGTCATGCGCACGGACAAGCACATATTGCTTGCAGCGCAAAAGAATGCTGGCGATGACGATCCCGAACACGATGAGATCTACGAGGTTGGTACACTGGCCTCAGTGCTTCAGCTGCTGAAACTGCCTGATGGCACTGTAAAGGTGCTGGTCGAGGGCAGCTCGCGCGCGCAGATCAAATATTACACTGATAACAACGATTACTTCGAAGCCGGTANCGAGCCAATTGAAGAAGATATTGGCGCTGATGAAGAGGTCGAAGCACTGTCGCGGTCAGCNATCTCTCAGTTTGAAAGCTACGTCAAACTGAACAAGAAGATCTCGCCAGAGGTGTTGGGCACGATCGGACAGATNGACGATTATTCGAAGTTGGCCGATACGATTGCATCGCATCTGGCAATCAAGATCTCGGATAAGCAGGAAATCCTGGAAGTTCGNTCGATCTCCGAACGCTTAGAGCGTGTTTTCGCACTAATGGAGAGCGAGATCTCCGTTCTCCAGGTCGAGAAGAAGATCCGCTCCCGCGTCAAGCGCCAGATGGAGAAGACGCAGCGCGAGTACTATCTCAACGAGCAAATGAAGGCGATNCAGAAAGAGCTCGGAGATGGTGATGAGCGAGATGATATTTCTGAATTCGAAGAGAAGATCGAGAACACNAAGCTNTCGAAAGAAGCTCGCGATAAGTCTCTGGCNGAACTGAANAAGCTTCGCCAAATGAGCCCGATGTCGGCGGAGGCGACGGTCGTTCGCAACTATCTCGACTGGATTCTTTCTATCCCCTGGGGCGTCAAGGGCAAGGTCAAGAAGGACCTTNGTGAAGCNCAGGAAGTGCTCGATCTTGAGCATTNTGGTCTTGAGAANGTCAAAGAACGGATCGTGGAATATTTGGCCGTCCAAAGCCGGACGAACAAATTGAAGGGTCCGATCCTTTGCCTTGTCGGCCCACCGGGTGTTGGTAAGACATCGCTTGGCAAATCCATCGCCAATGCNACCGGACGCGAATTCGTGCGAATGTCNCTCGGCGGCGTACGCGATGAAGCTGAGATCCGCGGTCACCGTCGGACTTACATTGGCTCGATGCCTGGCAAGGTNATTCAGTCGATGCGTAAGGCNAAGAAGACGAANCCACTGTTCCTGCTCGATGAAATCGACAAGATGGGATCGGACTTCCGCGGTGATCCGGCTGCTGCATTGCTTGAGGTGCTNGATCCTGAGCAGAACAACGAGTTCAACGATCATTATCTTGAAGTCGATTACGACTTGTCGAACGTGATGTTCGTTACNACGGCTAACACGCTGAATATCCCACCGGCCCTCATGGACCGCATGGAGATTATCCGTATTGCCGGTTACACCGAACCAGAAAAGGTCGAGATCGCAAAGCGCCACCTTATTGCTTCGCAGCGCCAGTCGCACGGACTGTCCGAGGNAGAATGGCAACTGGACGATGAAGCTTTGAAGACGGTTATTCGGCGTTACACCCGAGAGGCCGGCGTCCGGAGCCTTGAGCGGGAAATCGCCAAGCTTGCGCGTAAAGCCGTGAAGGAAATCCTCTCAACCGAGCTGGAAACCATCACTGTGACGCNAGACAATATTGAAGACTTCCTGGGTGTTCCCTCNTATCGCTTCGGAGAGGCCGAGCAGGAAGATCAGGTTGGTGTTGTCACTGGTTTGGCTTGGACCGAGGTNGGCGGTGAGATCTTGACGATTGAAGGCGTCATGATGCCTGGCAAAGGTAAGATGACCGTCACAGGAAATCTTCGTGATGTGATGAAGGAATCAATCCAGGCGGCTAGTGCATATGTCCGGTCCCGCTCGGTTGACTTCGGTATTGCGCCGCCGCTGTTTGAGAAGCGTGACATTCACGTGCACGTCCCGGAAGGTGCAACACCAAAAGACGGTCCGTCGGCCGGTGTTGCAATGGTGACTGCGATTGTATCTGTTCTAACCGGTATCGAAGTTCGCAAGGACATCGCGATGACCGGTGAGATCACACTGCGCGGGCGCGTGCTACCTATCGGTGGTCTTAAAGAGAAGCTTCTCGCCGCGCTGCGGGCCGGAATTAAGTGCGTCATCATTCCGGAAGAGAATGCCAAGGACTTGGCTGACATTTCCGATGAGGTAAANAATGCACTGGANATCCTTCCAGTTTCACGGATGGATGAGGTCCTCAAACTGGCGCTTGTTCGTCAGCCGGAGCCAATCGAGTGGCAGGAAGAAGATCCTGCCGCGAGTGTAACTGCGGTCGAAGGAAAGCCCTCTGGAACGGGCCTAACGGCTCACTAAGCGGCTTTTCTGTACTGCTCTTCTCTTTGAGAATTGAGACAATCTGCCCCTCTCTGGAACGCTCCAGGTAGGGGCAGATGCGTCAGAGGGTCCAAAAACTGGGATTTTCCCCCTATTTTCGGGCATATCTGACGGTTTTGCGCTTGACGAAGCAAGTCNAACGGTCGTTGTGTTCNACCGTTGTTGCATCCGCAAACCAGTGAGTCNGCGGGAAGTCTCCTGGATCAGCCGGGCGCAACAGACGAATTCTTAGGGATAAGGACATAGAAGAATGAGCAAGAAAGAAATCATCGATACAATGGCGGAGCGCGCTGAGATNACNAAAGANAAAGCTGGTCTCGCTCTCGACGCCTTGACGGATTANGTCTCTGAGACACTCAAGGGCGGCGATGAAGTGAACTTTGCTCCACTCGGCAAGTTCAAGGTANCCGCTCGTGCAGCCCGTGAAGGCCGCAACCCAATGTCTGGCGAAAAGATCAAGATCCCAGCTTCAAACGTGCCAAAGTTCACACCTTCCAAGCAACTCAAGGAAGACGTGAACAGCAAAGGCAGAAAGAAGAAGTAATACTTCATCNCATTGCATGAGTGACGATCAAGAGCGCGTTGGTCCCCAACGCGCTTTTTTATTGCACCTCGACATGGCCCAATTCCTGGTGGCGACAATTAATCCAGCGATTTTGCTGTTCTAGCAGTTGCACGATGTGCAAGAGGTCGTTAGACAAGNTCTTNNGTCGGGCGGTTAGCTCAGTTGGTAGAGCATCTCGTTTACACCGAGAGGGTCGGCGGTTCGAGCCCGTCACCGCCCACCATTCCCGATCTCGCAATCTCATCCCGTGAGTTTTCATTGCGATTTCGCGACTTGGATCACTGAACATGCTTGACGCGAGGGCCGCACTGGCGTAGGTGNTCCAGCCTGATCTTTCGCCGATACCAACAGTATCGGGATGCGGGTGTAGCTCAGTTGGTTAGAGCGCCGGCCTGTCACGCCGGAGGCCGCGGGTTCGAGTCCCGTCACTCGCGCCACTTATTGGCGCATACTGAACCGCATCATTCTTCGACTTTGCCGTTTTCTGNATATCCAGGGTGTACCCTGGTGGGATGGAGGTATTGGCCATGAGCCGGTCGAACGAGATGCCCGAAGCCTCCCGCCTCACCATACCGTTTTCAGAATATATAGTTCTGTCGGCTTTCTTGACCGCGCTAACAGCGCTGTCGATCGATATTATGCTGCCAGCANTGCCCAATATCGCAGANCATTTTGCGCTCGAGAATCCGAATGATCGTCAGTTGGTCGTGATCTCTTATTTCTTGGGCTTTGCGGTTGGACAATTCTTTTGGGGCCCCATTTCGGATCGATTTGGGCGTATCCCCGTTCTAGCCAGTGGCCTGGGCTTGTTTTCAATCGGCTCAATAGGAGCGATCTNGGCACCAGACTACGATTGGTTGCTGTTCTCCCGCCTGTTGCANGGTATCGGTGGAGCGGCTTCGCGGGTGACAGTGACAGCCATCGTACGGGACCTATTCGAGGGCGCGCGCATGTCTCGCGTTATGTCCTTCATCATGACGGTATTCATTCTCGTTCCTGTCCTGGCTCCGATGATTGGGCAGGGCTTGCTCTATATCGGTGATTGGACGCTTCACTTCGTTTTTATTCTGTTGGCTGGTGCAACACTTCTGTGCTGGGCCACGCTGCGGATGCCGGAAACCAGGCCGTCATATACGCGGGCGAACAATTGGTCGGCAGTGCTCGCGTCGTTTGGTCAGTTTCTTCGGAACCGAACAGCCGTGACCTACACGCTGGCNGCGGGAATGATCTTCGGNTGTCTGTGTACATTCATTGTCAACGCACAGCAGATTATTGGNGAGCTTTACGCCTTTGGGGATGCATTTGCGTTCGTCTTTGCNAGTGTCGCACTNGCAATGGCTGCAGCTTCACTGACCAATGCCCGAATTGTTCTGACGCTCGGCATGCGGCGGGTCTGCCATGGCGCATTGATTGCATTCGTCATTGTCTCGGCAGCGCTGTTCACAACAACCTTGATCCTGCATCCTCCCGCATTCCTGTTTCTGGGCTGCATGGCGGTGTTGTTTTTTCTATTCAGCTTAATCACCACCAATCTCAATGCCATAGCGTTACAGCCTATGGGCGCGATTGCCGGCTTAGCCTCTTCAATGGTTGGATTTCTAACGACCCTGATTGCAGCGGTTCTCGGCTGGCTGTTCGGTAGCGCCTACGATGGCACCCTGGTACCGTTCGCTCTCTGCTTCTTCTCTCTGAGCATCGTTGCACTGTTACTCGTGCTCTCTGCTGAAGGGCGAGCAGGGATGTTCCGTTTAGAAGCTGAAAGTTAGGGATAGTTTCGCAAGTCTGGCGACATTATCCAGCCGTACACACTGTGTGCGCACGTGCCCCACTGTTGGCGCACGCGGTGGGTTGCACACTTCGAGCACGTGCTATANCAGCTTTANNNGGATGAATCTGCGCGCCCAAGAGGTTGTTACATGGTGGATCTCGCCACACATTATCTGCCGATCATCATTTTTATTGGTGTCGCTTTACTCNTAGCCTTGGCGCTGATGGTTGCGCCATTCCTCGTGGCTGTGAACAACCCGGATCCAGAGAAAGTCTCTGCCTACGAATGCGGGTTCAACGCCTTTGATGATGCTCGCATGAAATTCGATGTCCGATTCTATCTTGTCGCTATCTTGTTCATCATNTTCGACTTGGAAATAGCGTTTCTGTTTCCATGGGCGATAGCATTCAAGGAAATCGGCGTATTCGGCTTCTGGTCAATGATGGCATTCCTTGGCGTCCTCACNNTAGGATTTATCTANGAATGGAAGAAAGGCGGCCTGGAATGGGATTAACGACCCAACAACAAGCTGCTGGCGGACAGGGCATAATCAAGCCAGGTGATCCATCGTTCNCGATGATCAATAATGAGCTGGCCGACAAAGGTTTTCTGGTCACAACCACTGATGATTTGATTAATTGGGCTCGCACCGGATCGTTGATGTGGATGACCTTTGGTCTTGCCTGCTGTGCTGTGGAAATGATGCAGGCCTCAATGCCNCGTTACGACGTCGAGCGCTTTGGATTCGCTCCTAGGGCGTCACCGCGGCAGTCCGATGTNATGATCGTTGCTGGCACCCTGACGAACAAGATGGCCCCGGCTCTGCGCAAGGTTTACGATCAAATGCCGGAACCGCGTTACGTCATCTCAATGGGGTCCTGCGCCAACGGTGGCGGCTATTACCACTATTCCTACGCTGTTGTCCGNGGATGCGACCGCATCGTGCCGGTTGATATTTATGTGCCGGGGTGTCCGCCAACCGCAGAGGCACTGGTCTATGGCATCCTGCTTCTCCAAAAGAAGATCCGCCGAACCGGTACNATAGCCCGCTAGCGCATTCGGATAGGAAAATACTGTGAGCGATGTCGCAANTGATGAANCCCTGAGCGATCTNTNAGATACAGTTTCAGCTCGTNTGGGCGACAAGGTTGTTGGCAGCCAAATCGCGTTTCGTGAATTGACAATCAACGTCGCGCGGAATGCGATTAAGGGCGTGCTCAAGCAACTTCGCGATGATGCACGATGCCAGTTCGAGGTTCTCATTGATATCTGCGGTGTCGACTGGCCAGCGCGCGAAGATCGCTTTGACGTTGTTTATCATTTGTTGTCGCCACGCTTAAACCAGCGCATCCGGGTAAAGCTGACGACAAACGAGACGGAGCCTGTACCCTCAGCCATAGAGATCTTCCCTGCAGCAGACTGGTTTGAACGTGAGGCGTACGATATGTACGGCATCTTGTTCGCTGATCATCCAGATCTGCGTCGCCTTCTCACGGACTATGGGTTCCAAGGATATCCGCTCCGCAAGGATTTCCCGCTGACAGGTTACGTCGAAACCCGGTACGACGATGAGAACAAGCGGGTCGTTTATGAACCAGTGAAGCTCACCCAGGAATTCCGTAGTTTTGACTTTGAAAGTCCATGGGAAGGCGTGGANTACCCNCTGCCAGGTGACGAGAAAGCATCTGANGACACGCCGAAGCAATAGACGCGCAAGAGNTCGACANCGCTGATCGAACCGGACCAGACACAGTTATGCCCGAAACCGATATCCGACAGTTCAACATCAACTTTGGTCCCCAGCATCCAGCTGCGCACGGTGTGCTGCGACTAGTTCTTGAGCTGGACGGAGAGATNGTNGAACGCGTCGATCCGCATGTCGGATTGCTCCATCGCGGTACAGAAAAGCTGATCGAGCACAAGACCTACCTGCAGGCCATTGGNTATTTCGATCGGCTCGANTANGTCGCCCCGATGAACCAGGAGCACGCGTTCTGCATGGCGGCAGAACGACTACTTGGTCTGCAGATCCCCAAAAGGGGCCAGCTCATACGTGTACTATTCTCCGAAATCGGCCGCTTGCTGTCTCATATTCTCAACGTCACGACACAAGCCATGGATGTTGGTGCCCTGACACCTCCACTNTGGGGTTTTGAAGAGCGCGAAAAGCTTATGGTATTCTATGAGCGCGCCTCAGGCTCGCGCATGCATGCCAAGTATTTCCGTATAGGCGGCGTGCATCAGGACCTCCCCGATGAACTCGTGGAGGATATTGCAAAGTTCTGCGAGACACACGAGCAAGTCCTCGATGATATCGAGAGCCTTCTGACCAACAACAGAATCTTCAAGCAGCGGAATGTCGATATCGGCGTCGTGTCGCTNGATGACTGCTTCCGGTATGGCTTCTCTGGTGTGATGGTGCGCGGTTCAGGCGCTGTNTGGGATCTCCGNAAGTCGCAGCCTTACGANTGCTATGATGAACTCGATTTCGATATTCCGATCGGCAAGAANGGTGATTGCTACGATCGCTATCTGATCCGCATGCAGGAGATGCGCGAGTCAGTCAAAATCATGAAGCAGTGCTGCGAGCGATTGCTATCTGAGGAAGGCCGTGGGCCGTGCTCTGCGCAAAANCAGAAGGTTGTTCCCCCGAAGCGCGGTGAGATGAAGCGCTCGATGGAAGCGCTGATCCACCACTTCAAGCTCTACACTGAAGGGTTTCATGTTCCGGAAGGTGAAGTTTACGCCTGTGTGGAAGCACCAAAAGGTGAGTTNGGGGTGTATCTCGTCGCTGACGGGAGCAACAAACCCTATCGCTGCAAGATCCGCGCGCCTGGTTTCCCACACCTAGCGGCTATGGATTTTATGAACCGCGGNCACATGTTGGCAGATGTCAGTGCGATCCTGGGCTCGTTAGACATCGTATTTGGTGAGATCGATCGATAGTTGCTAGGCGCGATGCTTATGGTACTCAGATAGGTGGAATTACTTTAGGGCTGAACATCCACCAGATCCCATAGGCCAAGAATCCAGTAAGGATCCAGAGGGTGCGATTCACTTCGCGTCCTGCAATCAGCCAGACAAGCGCCAATGGTCCGGCAATTATGAATGGGCCAAGCAGCCACNTAATCAGCCATTGCCANACGCCAATGNCTTCGGCCAGCGCAGCAACATACCCCTGAAATACCGTCCAGATCTTCTGACCGGTCTCCCCAAAATTAAACAGTGGNACCGCTCCGGCCATAAACAAGAAGCCCAATCCGAAGCATAGGAATCGACCAACGACTTCCCTNATAGTTCAGTCNCTCCACTGTCTCTAGTTAAGNTGACATACAGCAAGCAGACGTGTTTCCAGTCTACCCGCTCACAGGTCGCCATAGGCAATNAGTTAATCCCGGTTCTTTACTTTAGCTCGTTAGTCAAGTTGGCAGTTTAGCTTCTCACCAATGCTTTCCACTGCTGTTATTATAATTATTTGCGCGCCGTGCCTGGAGAGCCACAATGTTTACTTTCGATTTTCTGTTTGTTGNCGCCGTACTCACCATGGGGTGGGACATGGCATTGGCATCCTACAGAATATTTGCTGTCCGAAATGACTGGCCGATGGGCGAGTTGCACGCAAACAAACNACTCGTACCTGTTTTGCTGGGTGTGTTTTCCATAGCTATAGCCATCCTATTTGCTGCATCGCGCCAGTATTGGACGGGTTTTGAATTGGATGGTTGGTGGATTTTTGTCTGTGGTCTAGCCTGGGCNTTCATCTNNNTTGGTATGATGCGGGTCGGTTCCCAGATTTCGCTTTTCCTCGCACCACTAGCAACGTTGNTCCTTACGATGGCCTGGATCAAGACGAGGATACCGCCGGACCTATTGACAGAAACGACCCACGTGCTCAATAGCTTCGTTTACATCCCATTACCTGAACGTTCGCCAATTCGTATCTCACGAGACACCGCAATCTTTGGCGATCGCGACAGCTACAGATAGCAATTTGGTGTGAATATCAGTGCCGCCAAGGAACTTCCCGGCGTCGATTGGTCCTTGTACCTTGCCAGATGTAAATTCTCCTCTTAGTCGACAGTACGGACGAGCTGCAGGTTGTCTGAGTGACTGGTCAGCAAGCGCTGCGTCCTGGACACTATATTTGTTAGAGGGGCACATTCATGGCCGTGCGTCGCCTTCACCCTGAACAACCCGCAGATTTTGAATTCACTGCGGAGAACTTGGCGTGGGCCAAGGAGACAATTGAAAAATATCCGCAAGGGCGGCAGGCCTCGGCTGTCATTCCGTTGTTATGGCGGGCGCAGGAGCAACACGCGGGTTGGCTTCCCGAGCCAGCCATTCGGTATGTCGCAGAGATGCTGGATATGGCCTACATCCGGGTCTACGAGATCGCGACGTTCTATACGATGTTTCAGTTGTCGCCGGTGGGCAAGCTTGCGCACGTTCAGGTCTGTGGTACCACGCCATGCATGTTGCGTGCTTCCGAGGCCTTGGTGTCTGTTTGCAAGAGACGGATAGCTGATGCCCCGCATAAGCTGTCGGAGGATGGCAACTTTTCGTGGGAAGAAGTTGAGTGTCTCGGCGTCTGTGCGAATGCGCCAATGGTACAGATCTGGAAGGATACTTACGAAGACCTGACGCCTGAGTTGTTCGAAAAAGTGCTGGATGGCTTTGCGCAAGGCACACCGCCTAAGCCTGGATCTCAGACNGGACGGACGGCGTCCAGTCCGGCAGGTGGCCTGACGTCCCTGAAGGATTTATCCTGATNCACTTTTCCCAGCACAGCGTTTCATAGACGATAACATCTGGTGATCTGTGCCACCTCGCCGCTTGAACCGCCCAAAAACATGCGTAGTGTTGTTGCCATTCATNAATGCAGGATCCANGCATGCTCGCTGACAAAGACCGCATCTTTACGAATATTTACGGGATACATGACCCCAGCCTGAAGGGAGCCATGGCGCGCGGGTCATGGGACGGTACAAAACAGCTGATTGAGCTCGGTCACGATGAGATTATTGAGCGAATAAAAGCATCCGGATTGCGCGGACGCGGTGGCGCTGGATTCCCCACTGGGTTGAAGTGGTCTTTCATGCCAAAAGAGGATGCTAGGCCGTCCTACCTTGTCGTCAATGCTGACGAATCGGAACCGGGATCATGTAAGGATCGTGAGATCTGTCGTCACGACCCCCACCATTTGGTTGAAGGCTGTCTGATTGCCTCTTTCGCCATGCGTGCGCATGCTTGTTACGTGTACTTCCGCGGCGAGTACATCCGCGAACGCGAGGCCTTCCAGCGGGCAGTCAATGAAGCTTATGAAGCCGGCCTCATCGGCAAAAACAATAAGCATGGCTGGGACTTCGACCTCTACGTCCATCATGGAGCGGGCGCCTACATATGCGGTGAAGAAACCGCATTATTAGAGAGCCTCGAGGGAAAAAAGGGACAGCCTCGCATGAAGCCGCCGTTCCCGGCTGGCGCGGGACTCTACGGCGCACCCACCACCGTCAATAACGTCGAATCAATAGCGGTGGCGCCAACCATTCTTAGGCGCGGGGCCGAGTGGTTCGCGGGCCTAGGCAAGCCGAATAATACCGGCACCAAGCTGTTTCAGATTTCCGGCCATGTCGAGCAGCCTTGTGTCGTTGAGGAAGAAATGGGCATCCCCATGCGTGAACTGATTGAGCGCCACGCAGGTGGCGTTCGCGGTGGCTGGGATAACCTGCTCGCGGTGATACCGGGAGGCTCTTCGGTACCTTGCGTGCCAGGAACCATATGTGATGAACTCACTATGGATTTCGACACGTTGCAGAAGGCCCAATCTGGTCTGGGTACGGCAGCTGTTATTGTGATGGACAAATCGACCGACATCATCGCTGCTATTCGACGGCTTTCTTATTTCTACAAGCATGAGAGCTGCGGCCAGTGTACGCCGTGCCGGGAAGGTACCGGTTGGATGTGGCGCATGATGGAGCGGCTGGAATCAGGTCGCGCCNAGAAACATGAAATCGACATGCTGCTTGATGTTACCAAGCAGGTTGAGGGTCACACGATTTGCGCTCTAGGCGACGCAGCTGCTTGGCCAATACAGGGACTCGTAAGGCACTTCCGTCCAACTATTGAGGCTCGCATCGATGCAGCAAAGGCTGCGCAAGAGGCTGCTGAATAGAAACATGTGAGGTTGAACGACAAGCCGGGTGTTAGCTCAAGAACGGTTGCCAAGATGTGATTAGCGAGGATTATCCTCGAAAGCACCATTGGTCGCGCTGCCACCCCTTCCACTGCCNTCGCGGGTAGCGTATACGGCTATTCAAAGTTGTTAGCTTGTCGCAGTACGCTCACGCACANACTGGGAATGACATATGCCGAGAAAGCTCATCATCGATGGTGACGAGATCGAGGTGGAAGACGGAACAAGTCTTCTGCAGGCATGTGAACTTGCCGGCCGGGAAATTCCACGCTTCTGCTACCACGAACGCCTATCTATCGCGGGTAACTGTCGTATGTGCCTTGTGCAGGTCGATGGTATGCCCAAGCCAGTTGCATCGTGTGCCATGAGCGTCAATGACCTTCGCCCGACACGCGATGGGACACCCAACACCGTAGACACACTCTCGCCAGTGGTGAAAAAGGCNCGCGAGGGCGTGATGGAGTTTCTCCTTATCAATCACCCGCTGGACTGTCCGATCTGTGATCAAGGTGGGGAGTGCGACCTCCAAGACCAGGCCATGGCATACGGGGTCGGCGGGACAAGATACGAAGAAAACAAGCGTGCAGTTGANGAGAAGCATCTCGGGCCTCTGATCAAGACGTCCATGACGAGATGCATTCAGTGTACNCGTTGCGTACGCTTCATGACCGAGGTGGCCGGGGTCGAAGAGTTGGGTGCCATTGGCCGTGGNGAGGACATGGAGATCACAACTTACCTCGAGCAAGGTATGATGTCGGAACTGTCCGCAAATGTTGTGGACCTTTGCCCGGTTGGTGCGCTGACGCATAGACCTTGGGCGCATANTGCGCGTCCCTGGGAGCTTCGGAAAACTGAGTCAATCGATNTAATGGATGCTCTGGGATCGGCAATTCGGGTCGATTGCCGAGGTCGCGAAGTGATGCGCATCTTACCGCGCTTGAACGAAGACGTGAATGAGGAGTGGATCTCCGATAAAACGCGTCACGTTGCAGATGGCTTGCGCACGCAGCGGTTGGATCAGCCTTACCTTCGAGTNAACGGTGGATTGCAGCCTGTCAGCTGGGACGAGGCACTCAGCGCAGTAGCCGAAAACCTCTCATCAGCAGACGCCAGCCGTATTGGCGCAATTGCAGGCGATCTCGCAGCGGCGGAAGAGATCTTCGCGCTCAAGCATTTGATGCATCGTCTAGGCGTNAAATCCACAGACTGCCGCCAACATGGCGAGGGATTTGACCCNAGCCTCGGCCGCGGATCTTACATTTTTAATCCCGGAATTGCCGCGATTGACGAAGCTGACGCAATTATGCTGATCGGCACGAACCCACGCGCTGAAGCAGCCGTTTTGAACGGCCGCATCAGAAAACGTTGGAGTGCAGGAGGCCTCTTGGTCGGCGTGATCGGACCGGAACTAGATCTCGGTTATCCATACAATCATATTGGGACGGGGCCTGACGCTCTGAATCAATATCTGGACCATGGCCCCCTTGGTAAGGAAAGGCCTTTATTTATTGTTGGACCAGGGGCATATGCCCGTCCTGACGGGGCAGCAGTACTTGCCAAGATTGCTGCAGCAGCGAAATCTCTCGGCGTGGTCAAGGACGGCTGGAATGGTCTCTGCGTGTTGCACACTGCGGCGTCGCGCGTAGCTGCTTTGGACCTCGGCTTTGTGCCGACAGACGGGGCCATGGATGTTGCTGCTATGGCCAGCGGTGGAGCAGAGGTCATCTATAATCTCGGTGCCGACGAAATTGACATCTCCGACGGAGCGTTCGTGATCTACCAGGGAAGCCACGGTGATCGCGGTGCACACAGAGCGGATGTCATTCTTCCTGGGGCGGCATATACCGAGAAATCCGGGACATACGTCAACACCGAGGGACGCGCGCAGTTGACGTCAAAAGCTGTGTTCCCGCCGGGTGATGCACGTGAAGACTGGGCAATCCTGCGTGAGCTATCAGCCCGCCTTGGTAAGCAATTGCCTTATAATAACCTCCAACAACTCCGCGCGGAGATGTATAAGGCCGCTCCGTCGCTCGCCAGGGTGGGGGGGCAGGAGGCCGGTGCGGCCGACGCCGTCGACGCTCTCGCCACAAGAAGCGGCGCAGCAGACAGCGGGCCATTTACCGCTACCGTGCAGGATTTCTACTTGACCAACCCTATCGCCCGTTCTTCGGCTGTCATGGCCGAGCTCAGTGCGTTGAGACAGGCTATGCAAACGCCTGTCGCAGCAGAATAGTCGGGGGGCGGGGCAGATGTGGGAACAAGCAGTTGAGATATGGTGGGCTTACGGTTGGCCATTAGCGCTGATCGTCATTCAGAGTCTGGCTCTGATGGGCGCTTTGCTTCTCATCATCGCTTATCTTCTACTTATGGATCGCAAAGTCTGGGCGGCTGTCCAGATGCGCAAAGGCCCCAATGTTGTTGGTCCTTTCGGTCTGTTTCAGTCATTTGCTGATCTGCTCAAGTTTGTGCTCAAAGAACCAGTGATTCCAGCCGGTGCAGATAAGCCCGTATTTCTTCTCGCACCTATCGCAACAACGNTGTTCGCACTGGCCGCCTGGGCGGTGATTCCGGTCAATCAGGACAGCTTTGGCACCTGGGTCGTATCCGATCTAAACGTGGGCATCTTGTACGTCCTCGCCATTTCATCTTTGGGCGTCTACGGCGTCATTATGGGCGGATGGGCTTCAAACTCGAAATATCCATTTATGGGTGCGCTCCGATCTGCCGCTCAGATGGTGTCCTACGAAGTTTCGATTGGTCTCGTTATCGTCACTGTTCTGCTTTGCGTTGGCTCGTTAAACATGGCGGACATTGTTAACGCTCAGAAGGGCGAATACGGCATCCTGAACTGGTTTTGGCTGCCGTTATTCCCGATNTTCGTGGTTTTCTTCATTTCGGCCCTGGCCGAAACGAACCGTCCACCTTTTGACTTGCCTGAGGCCGAGTCTGAACTGGTGGCAGGTTTTATGGTCGAATACGCTTCGACCCCTTATCTGCTGTTTATGCTTGGTGAGTATGTTGCGATCACCACGATGTGCGCGCTCACGACAATACTGTTCCTGGGTGGTTGGTTGCCTCCNGTGGATATTTGGCCGTTAAATGCTGTGCCNGGTGTCATCTGGTTTTTGCTGAAGGTCATCTTCGTGTTNTTTATGTTCGCGATGGTCAAAGCAATNGTGCCGCGGTACCGCTACGATCAGTTGATGCGCCTAGGTTGGAAAGTGTTCCTGCCGCTGTCCTTGATTATGGTTGTGGTCGTCGCCGGCGTGTTGCAGTTCGGCGGCGAACTTGTGGGCAGTTAGTGGAGATGCCGATGTCTAATCAAACCAGAAGAGGTCGGTTATGAGCCCCGCGATGACAGGTGCGATCCTCGGATTTGCGATTGGCTTCATGGGCTTCATCTGCCTTCGCATAGTCGCCAACCGGATCGGAGCTAGGGGCGTGACGCCGGAGCCGCAGAAGACTGCTGCAATTGTCCGAATAGTTGCTTTGGCGGATTGGTTGTTCTTCACCGTGCTTGGTTTCTTTNTTGGNCCGATGATGTTTGCGACGCAGGCTTAGGGAGGCGACATGAATATTGCGCAAGGCATAAAATCGCTTTTTCTCACAGAGTTCGTTTCNGCGTTCTTCNTGGCTATGCGCTATTNCTTTCGGCCAAAACATACNCTGAACTACCCCTTTGAGAAGGGNCCNATCAGTCCGCGCTTCCGTGGCGAGCATGCTCTTCGCCGCTATCCAAACGGCGAAGAGCGCTGCATCGCATGCAAACTGTGTGAAGCAATCTGCCCAGCTCAAGCCATAACCATTGANGCTGGTCCGCGCCGGAACGATGGGACNCGGCGCACGACACGTTACGACATCGACATGGTGAAGTGCATCTACTGCGGACTTTGCCAGGAGGCCTGCCCGGTAGATGCTATCGTGGAAGGTCCAAATTTCGAATTCGCCACCGAAACGCGCGAAGAACTCTACTACAACAAGGAACGTCTACTCGCGAACGGCGACCGCTGGGAGCGTGAGATCGCAAAAAACATTGGTCTCGACGCAAAATACAGATGAGGTAAAAGGCTGGCTCCATTTGCTGCAATCGCTGACCGACGATGAGTTGAAGCGATACGGTGAAGTAGCGAGGGATCAGCGCAATAAAGAACTCGACCACTGGTGGGCGCCAATCCTATCAGCGGTCATAGCGAGTATCGCATTGGGTTATGCGGTATGGCTTGTTGTTATGGGCAGAAGTACGTTGGCTGCTTTCTGCCTGCTAGTTGTGNCCATAGTTCTGGGCATCTGGCCTTACCAAAAGGCAAAAATGCGCAGTCTTTGGCAGAAACACTGCAAAGCAGTNGCTGCGGAACAAGCGCGTCGAAAGAATAACGGCGTGTGAGGGGCGAATTGGGCGATGGAACTGACAGCGATCTTCTTTTACCTGTTTTCTGTTGTCGCAATCTTATCGGCATCAATGGTGATTATCGCGCGTAANCCCGTGCACGCNGTCCTGTTTTTGATTTTGACATTTTTTAACGCCGCCGGCCTGTTTGTGCTGCTTGGAGCCGAATTCCTGGCTATGCTCTTAGTCATCGTCTATGTGGGCGCGGTCGCCGTACTGTTCTTGTTCGTTGTGATGATGCTCGATGTTGACTTCNCAGAATTGCGCGCGGGCTTCATCAAGAATGCGCCGCTTGGTGCGCTGATTGGNGGCTTAGTTCTTGCCGAGCTCATACTGGTTGTTGGGCTCCAGAGNTTTGCACCNAATATNGCGGGCCAACCCGCGGCACCTATATCGGCGACAGATCCCAATCTNACNAACACGNAGGCNCTCGGTCGGATCCTCTATACGAAGTACATCTTNTATTTCCAGGGCGCAGGCTTGATCCTGCTTGTNGCCATGATTGGCGCAATNGTTCTCACATTGCGCCANAAGGAAGGTGTGCGGCGNCAATCNATTGCTGAGCAAGTGGCACGTTCACCNGAAACCGCCATTGAGGTTGTGCAGGTNGGCTCAGGACAGTCGATTATTCCGTCGCGCGATGATGGAGGCTCACCATGAGTGTCTTCAAACACCTCCATTCTTCGGGGTTGAGTTTATTCGAGATCCGCACTGCCCTAGCAAGCGGTCGCAGGTGAGGTAAGCAATATGGAAATCGGCATAGGTGACTACCTCACGGTCGCAGCAGTCCTGTTCACGATTGGCATTTTTGGCATCTTTCTCAATCGAAAAAACGTCATCGTCATTCTGATGTCGATCGAACTGATGTTGCTTGCAGTCAATCTCAACCTCGTCGCCTTCTCATCCTTCAACAAGGATCTTGTGGGGCAGGTCTTTGCCATGATGGTGCTCACGGTTGCTGCTGCTGAAGCCGCCGTCGGGCTTGCTATCGTCGTGGTGTACTTCCGCAACCGCGGTTCGATCGCCGTCGAAGACATCAATATGATGAAGGGCTAGCGGCTGCCATGACTTACCAGGCTATCGTCTTCCTGCCTTTACTTGGGGCCATTATTGCCGGTTTCTTTGGACGCTTCATCACCGACCGCGGATCAGAGATTGTTACCACAGCGCTGCTTTTTCTGTCGGCCATACTGTCGTGGATCGTATTTTGGCGCGTTGGCTTTGATGCCGAGACAATCAAAGTACCAATCGCTCAATGGATTACGTCAGGCGAGCTGGAAGTCGCCTGGAGCTTACGCATCGATACATTGACCGGCGTTATGCTCGTGGTGGTCACGACGGTATCAAGCCTCGTGCATCTCTATTCCATCGGCTACATGCATGAGGATAACACAAGATCGCGGTTCTTTGCCTACCTGTCACTCTTCACTTTCGCGATGCTGATGTTGGTGACCAGCGACAACCTTCTACAGATGTTCTTCGGTTGGGAAGGTGTCGGACTAGCTAGTTATCTGCTTATTGGGTTCTGGTTCAAGAAGCCGGAAGCCAATGCTGCTGCGATGAAGGCCTTCATCGTGAACCGGGTTGGCGACTTCGGCTTTGCGCTGGGGATCTTTGGCCTATTCGCAGTTCTTGGGTCGATACAACTCGATGCAATTTTCGCAGCGGCATCAGGCAAGTCCGGTGAGACGATGGAATTCCTGGGCTACCAGGTCGACATCATGACCTGTCTGTGTCTGTTGCTGTTCATGGGCGCCATGGGCAAGTCTGCGCAGTTCCTGCTGCATACTTGGTTGCCTGACGCCATGGAAGGCCCGACACCGGTTTCTGCATTGATCCACGCAGCAACAATGGTGACCGCCGGCGTCTTTATGGTCGCCCGTCTATCACCACTGTTTGAGCTGGCTCCAACAGCGCTCTTAGTCGTAACATTCGTCGGAACTCTGACAGCATTCTTCGCTGCAACCGTCGGTCTCGTTCAAAATGATATCAAGCGCGTCGTCGCGTATTCAACCTGTTCCCAGCTTGGTTATATGTTTGCGGCCTGCGGGCTTGGCGCCTACACGGTTGCGATTTTCCACTTGTTCACGCACGCTTTCTTTAAGGCGTTGCTGTTCCTCGGCGCAGGTTCAGTGATCCATGCGATGCATCACGAACAAGATATGCGCAATATGGGCGGTCTCGCACCTAAGATCCGCATAACCTGGGCGATGATGTTGATCGGCACCTTGGCCCTAACCGGTGTCGGTTATCCGCATGTCATCGGATTCGCGGGCTTCCATTCAAAAGATGCGATCATCGAAGCCGCTTACGCAGCGCACACGCCCTACAACTATGTGTTCTGGACGTTGGTTGGCGTGGCCTTCATGACATCCTTCTATTCGTGGCGGCTGATGTTCATGACATTCCATGGCAAGACGCGCGCTGAACCTGAAACGTTCAAGCATGCGCATGAAAGCCCATACGTGATGCTCGTACCTCTTTTCGTGCTGGCAATCGGCGCGGTGGCGGCGGGTTACGTCTTCAAGGACTACTTCATCGGCGACTTCTATAAGCAGTTCTGGAACAAGTCGATTTACGAGGGTCCTAACAACCACATCCTGCATGAGATGCACGAGGTAGCGAAAAACATAGCGTGGGTTAGTTGGGCTCCGTTTGGTGCGATGGCAGCAGGTTTTGGACTTGCATGGCTCTACTATATCCAAATGCCTTGGTTGCCAGCTGCAACAGCTTCGACGTTCAAGCCTGTCTACTTGTTCTTCTTGAACAAGTGGTACTTCGATGAACTCTACCAGCTCATCTTCGTTAATCCTGCCAAATGGTTGGGACGCGTACTTTGGAAGGGTGGTGACGGAGCAATCATCGACGGTATTGGACCGAACGGCATCGCTGCACGTGTGATGGACGTCACCGGTCGCGTCGTGAAGATGCAAACGGGTTTTGTCTACCACTATGCCTTCGTGATGATGATCGGGGTAGCCATTATCATTACCTACTTCATGTACACTACCGGAGGCTTCGGGCAATGATCAGCATCGGAACCTCTCCGATCTTATCTCTCGTCACGTTCCTGCCTCTGGTCGGCGTTCTCTTTATCATGTTCTTGCCGGACGATCAGAGCGGTAGGCGCAATGCGCGATGGATCGCACTGTTCGTGACGATATTCACGTTTGCGCTTTCCTTACTGATCTGGATTAATTTCGATACGTCTACGCCCGCTTATCAGTTCGTAGAGGAACACGCGTGGTTTGGCGCCTTCAAATACAAGATGGGCGTCGACGGCATTTCCATGTTGTTCGTCATCCTTACGACCTTCCTGATGCCGTTGTGCATCCTCGCAAGCTGGGAGTCCGTAAAAGAGCGCGTCACAGAGTATATGATCGCGTTCCTCGTGCTTGAGACACTGATGATCGGTGTGTTCTGCGCTCTTGATCTCGTTCTCTTCTATCTGTTTTTCGAAGCCGGCCTCATTCCGATGTTCCTCATCATCGGGGTATGGGGTGGCGCGCGACGTGTGTATGCCAGCTACAAGTTTTTTCTCTACACATTGCTAGGCTCAGTACTGATGCTGCTCGCAATGATGTACATGTACTGGACTGCTGGCACCACCGACATACCTGAACTAATTGACGAGGTAGCTAAGAACCCAACTTTGTTTACAGCCGAAGCCCAGTGGTGGTTATGGCTAGCGTTCTTTGCATCCTTCGCGGTCAAGATGCCGATGTGGCCGGTACATACATGGTTGCCGGATGCTCACGTAGAAGCGCCAACAGCAGGCTCGGTGATCCTTGCCGGTATTCTCCTGAAGATGGGAGGCTACGGCTTTCTGCGTTTCTCGATTCCGATGTTCCCGCTGGCATCAATCGAACTCGCGCCGCTCGTCTTCACGCTATCAGTGATATCCATTATTTATACATCTCTCGTTGCCCTGGCCCAGGAGGATGTGAAGAAGCTGATCGCCTACTCATCTGTCGCCCATATGGGTTTCGTGACGATGGGGATATTCGCAGGCAATACGCAGGGTATCGACGGAGCGATATTCCAGATGTTGAGCCACGGCTTGGTATCTGCAGCTTTGTTTCTGTGCGTCGGCATTGTCTATGATCGGATGCATACGCGTGAAATCGCGGCCTACGGTGGACTAGCAAATCGAATGCCGATCTACGCGTTTTGTTTCATGGTCTTCACGATGGCAAATGTCGGCCTACCTGGCACATCGGGATTTGTCGGCGAATTCCTGACACTACTCGGGGCATTCAAAGCCAACACATGGGTCGCGTTCTTGGCAACAACGGGTGTCGTCCTGTCCGCCGGCTATGCACTCTATCTTTACCGGCGAGTTGTGTTCGGCGAGCTTGACAAGCCCAAACTGATGTCGATTCAGGATATGAATATGCGTGAGATTGCTGTCATGGCACCACTTGTAATCCTGACGATCCTTTTTGGATTCTACCCGGCGCCAATCCTTGATGTTACCGCCGTCTCCGTCAAAAACCTGGTTGCCAATTATGAAGCCGCCATCCAAACCACAACGGCGCTGGTCGCACAGTAACAAGGACAGATTTAATGCCTGAGAGCCTTGCGATTTACGCGCCAATCCTTCCCGAGATGATATTGGCTATCGGGGCCATGGCTTTGTTGATGTACGGTGTGTTTCGTCCAGAAACGCAGGATGAAGCCGTAACAGTTGGCTGGATGGCAATCGCGCTTCTCGCTGTTGCCGGCGGCGTGATGTTGTATTACGGGGAAGGCAGTCAATCACTGTTCGAAGGTTCGTTCGTCAATGATGACTTCGCACGTTTCATGAAAGTGCTTGCGCTTGGCGGGTCGGCCTTTGCCTTGATGCTCGCCTTTGATGACTTCCGCGATCTCAAGATCATGAAGTTCGAGTATCCTGTGCTGGTGCTGCTCGCGACGACAGGCATGATGGTCATGATTTCCGCGCGAGACCTGATTGCACTATATATCGGTCTGGAATTGCAGAGCCTTGCACTCTACGTAGTGGCAGCCTATCGCCGCGACTCCTTACGTGCGAGTGAGGCCGGCTTGAAGTACTTCGTACTCGGTGCACTGTCGTCCGGCATGCTTCTATATGGTGCATCATTGCTCTACGGCTTCTCGGGCTCGACCGACTTCCAGGTCATAGCAAATGCAGCTAAAGGCGCGGAAGTTGCGACCAACCTTTGGTTGATCTTCGGCCTGGTGTTTCTCATGGTTGGTCTGGCATTCAAGATCTCGGCTGTGCCGTTCCACATGTGGACGCCGGATGTTTATGAAGGCTCCGCTACACCGGTTACTGCATTTTTTGCGACCGCCCCAAAAGTTGCAGCCATGGCGCTGCTGGTGCGGGTCACGCTGGATGCCTTTCCAGGAATCGCTGTGAAGTGGCAGCAGATCATTACGTTTGTTGCGATCGCCTCGATGCTGCTCGGAGCCTTCGCAGCCATCGGACAAAATAACATCAAACGACTGATGGCGTATTCTTCTATCGCGAACATCGGCTTCGCACTTGTGGGTCTGGCTGCCAACTCCGTTGAAGGCACGCAAGGCGTCATCATTTACATGGCAATTTATGTCGTTATGACGCTTGGCACCTTCGCGTGCATCCTTTCGATGCGTCGCAATGAAGTAGCTGTCGAGGAAATTAGCGAACTCTCTGGTTTGGCGCGAACGAACTTGCCAATGGCATTCGCGCTTATGATTTTGATGTTCTCGCTAGCCGGAATCCCTCCCTTGGTTGGATTCTTCGCCAAGTACTATGTGTTCTTGGCCGCAATAAATGCCGGGCTCTATCCGCTCGCTGTCGTCGGTGTAGTTGCGAGTGTTGTTGGCGCTTATTACTACCTGCGTGTAATTAAAGTTATGTTCTTCGACGAGGCAGACGAACCATTCCAACCGGTGCGATTTGCACCTGGGCTGGTCATGGGGATTTCCGCGATACTCATGGTCGTAGGAGTCGTAGGACTAGGGCCTTTTGTAGATGCAGCCATGGCAGCAGCTCAGACATTTCGGTTCTAAGTAAGATTGGCCTACTGCGAGGACCCTCAACCATGCGTTGGCCGGTCATTGAATGCGACACGCTCGATTCGACCAACAGTGAGGCACAGCGCAGGATTACTGCGGGGCAGCTGCAGGGAACCTGGATCACGGCCCGTCATCAGGCAGCTGGTCGTGGACGTTCCGGTCGGAACTGGCATTCCTTAGACGGCAACTTGTTCGCAAGTTTGCTACTACCTCTGCATTGTCCACCAACCGTTCTACATCACCTATCTCTTGTGAGTGGTTTAGCGCTTCGTAACGCTCTAAGAACCTGTAGCAAGGCCAGTGGAATTGAACTGGAGCCGCGTCTAAAGTGGCCCAATGATGTCTTAATTGATGATGCAAAAGTAGCTGGCATCCTCATCGAGAGCTCAATCGTGGGTGATCGTGCCTTGGCGATTGTCGGGATTGGCGTGAATATTCAAGCCGCGCCACAACTCTCAGATCGAAAGACGTCCAGTCTGGCAGACTACGAAGTGAACACGACACCCAGAGAACTCCTCGCCTTTCTCGATGAGGCGTTGTCCGTCGAGATTAAAAGATGGGACTCAGGCCCTGGCTTTCATCTCATCAGAGAGGATTGGCTCAGGCACTCATTCGATGTCGGGCATCCGATATCGATTAACACTGCCAAAGCCAGGGTCGAGGGCGAGTTCGCAGGTTTGGACAAGGATGGCGCGTTGCTCATCCGTACAACTGAAGGTAACATTGAGTACTTTCATTTCGGCGACGTAGCTGTAGGGGGCGAGGCAGCGATGAGCGCAAACGGGGAAACAAACAACGCTTGAATAGTGATAATCCAGAAAAAGATCGCGACGAGTTAGTCTTTGTTGCTCTCGGCGGTCTCGGCGAGATAGGCATGAATGTCTATCTCTACGGAATTGGCCCGTCTGATGATCGCGAATGGCTGATGGTCGACCTCGGGATTACTTTCCCAGGTGAGCATGAACCTGGCGTTGATATCGTTCTTCCCGACCTCCGTTTTATTGAAGCGGAGGCACAAGCGCTGTCGGGTATCGTCATAACTCATGCCCATGAGGACCACATCGGTGCGGTGATCGAAATGTCACCACGTTTACGCGCGCCGATATACACCACACCGTTTGCGGCGGGGATGCTCAAGGCCAAACTCGCAGAGTTTGGTGCAGCAAATACCCCAGACATCAGAGAGATTAATCCGGAGAGCCGGTATCGCGTCGGTAGCTTTGATTTGGAGTATGTGGCGATGTCACACTCCATCCCGGAGACATCTGGACTGGTCATTCGGACCGAAAAGGGAACAGTCTTTCATACTGCCGACTGGAAGTTGGATCGTGCTCCACTCGTCGGCAAGCCAACGAATGAAAAGCGGATCGAAGAAATCGGCCAGGAAGGCGTCGATGTGCTGGTCTGTGATTCTACAAATGCATTTCGGGACGGCACATCACCATCTGAAACAGAAGTGGCCGAGTCGCTGGCGAAAATCATTGAGCAGGAGTCGGGACGCGTTATCCTGACGACTTTCTCATCCAATGTGGCACGCATCAAAGCAGTCGGTGACGCTGCGCGAGCTACAGGCCGTCAGTTGGTTGTAGCAGGGCGCGCACTCCATCGGGTTATTCGGGTCGCTATTGATGCAGGTTATCTCCCGCAGGATTTTTCGTATGTAGACCAGGAGCACTTTGGCTATCTCGCTGCAGACGAAGCATTGGCACTGGTGACCGGTAGTCAGGGCGAGCCGCGCGCGGCGCTATCGCGAATTGCGCAGGGCGAACATCGCGATATCAAGCTCGGTAAGGGTGACGCGATCATTTATTCATCGCGCATCATTCCAGGCAATGAGAAAGGCATTCTGGAAATCCAGAACAAGCTTGCGGGGTTGGGCTGTAAGATCATTACGGACAACGAAGGCCTCGTTCACGTCACTGGCCACCCACGCCGAGATGAACTGCGCCAAATGTTTGACTGGATCAAGCCGCGCTTGATGGTGCCCATGCATGGCGAAATGCGTCACCTCAAAGAGAATGCTCGTCTTGCACGCCTTGCAGGTATCCCCAGTGTTGCACCCGTTTCAGACGGACAAATGCTTCGTATGCTACCCGGTAAGCCTAAAATCATCGACGACGTTCCGGTTGGGCGGTATTTCCGGGATGGCAAACTGATTATCGCCGAAGGCGAAGGATCTGTGCGGGAGCGCCGTAAACTTTCAGCCGTTGGTCTTGTGGCAGTGGCCTTGGCCATGACACCGCGTGGCGACATACTCGGAGATGTTGATCTGGCGCTCGATGGGGTTCCGGAAGAAGATGCCGAGGGAGAGCTCATGGAGGACCTAGTCCTCGATGCAGTTGACCGCACCATTGATAGTGTTCCGCCCAAACGGCGCAAAGACATCGAAATGGTTCGCGAAGCGGTCCGCAGGTCAGTGCGATCAGCCGTCGATCGGGCCTGGGGCAAGAGGCCCATTGTCAAAGTGCTGATCAACGTTGTACCGACGAAACACTAAGCGCTAACGCTCCGCGGTTCGGAAGCAAACAACAGGACGCTAAGCCATGATCGGCCGTCTCAATCACGTCGCCATTGCTGTTAAGGACATACAGGCAGCCGCAGCAGTTTATCGTGATACTCTGGGAGCAGACATTTCAGCTGCAGAGCCGCAGCCGGACCATGGTGTAACGACAGTGTTCATCAACTTGCCAAACACCAAGATCGAACTCTTGGAGCCTCTCGGCGAAGGGTCTCCGATCACCAAATTTCTTGAGCGCAACGCCGACGGTGGTATCCATCATGTCTGTTACGAAGTTGACGACATTATTGCCGCCCGAGACAAACTGATCAGTGAGGGCGCGCGTATCTTGAGTGATGGCGAACCGAAAATAGGTGCGCATGGCAAACCGGTTTTGTTTCTGCACCCGAAAGACTTCAACGGGGTCCTCACAGAGCTGGAGCAGGCCTGATCTTCCGCGTGACCTAGTGACGGAATCTGTCTAATGACTATAACTCTCGGCATCGCCCTATTCTTTGTTATCTGGTGGATCATTCTATTCGCGGTGCTGCCATTCGGGGTATATACGCAAGCCGAGGACGGGCATGTGGTCCCTGGAACGCCTGAAAGTGCGCCTAAGAAGTTCTCGTTTGCTCGAGTGGCACAAATCAACACGGTCGTTGCAATCGTTGTATTTTGCCTCATTTGGGCCGCCATCGACTTTGATGTTTTCGGCGTCGGCAAGTTCGCAGCAGCGGTTAATCGCTGAGCACAATATTGAAACAGTTGGGAATAATTGGCCGATGGGACGTGACGAACGGCCCGCTTTCCATTGCCTAATCCGCATTCAGCGTCTATGAGCGCAAAGTAGCAGTTTTAGCCCGTTCCGGACGATTGGGCTTAAGTGCTCTATGCTCACTTACTGAAATATGCAGCGGATTCAATAGCCATGCACCTGTCCCGTTACTTCCTGCCGGTTTTGCGCGAGACACCGAAGGAAGCGGAAATAGTCTCACATCAGTACATGCTGCGCGCCGGGATGGTGAAGCAGGCGAGCGCTGGCATCTACTCCTGGCTACCCATGGGACTACGCGTGCTCAACAAAATCGCCGATATTGTTCGAGAGGAGCAGAACCGTGCGGGTGCCATTGAGGTTTTGATGCCGACCATCCAATCGGCCGATCTCTGGCGAGAGTCAGGTCGATATGATGATTATGGCAAGGAAATGCTTCGAATCCAGGACCGCCAAGAGCGCGATATGCTCTACGGTCCCACGAATGAGGAGCTAATTACCCAGATCTTCAGAGATAGTGTCAAAAGCTACCGGGATCTGCCGCGCAACCTCTACCACATTCAATGGAAGTTCCGTGATGAGATCCGCCCTCGCTTCGGAGTAATGCGCGGTCGGGAATTCCTCATGAAGGACGCGTATTCGTTCGATCTCTCTGAGGAAGATGGGCGTAAGTCATACAACCGGATGTTCGCTGCCTACTTGCGAACGTTTGCCCGAATGGGTCTTAAGTCCATTCCGATGAATGCCGAAACAGGCCCAATCGGTGGCGATCTGAGCCATGAGTTTATTATCCTGGCCGAAACGGGTGAAAGCCAAGTCTACGGACATCAAGATCTATTTGACGGTGATATCCCGCCAGCCGATCTGGACTTCTACGGCGACCTAACCCCAGTCGTGGATCAATGGACATCTCTGTACGCTGCAACAGATGAAATGCATGATGCGGCCCGCTTTGAAGCTGAAGTGCCAGCCGACAAGCAAGTTTCGGCGCGCGGTATCGAGGTTGGCCACATTTTCTTCTTTGGAACCAAGTATTCAGACCCTATGGGGTGCCGCGTGCAAACACCAGATGGGGACATGGCCAACATCCAAATGGGATCGTATGGCGTCGGTATTTCGCGCCTCGCTGGCGCAATCATTGAAGCATGCCATGACGACAAGGGCATCAAGTGGCCAGTTCCTGTAGCACCATTTGAAGTCGGCTTGATCAACCTTAAGGCTGGAGATGAAGGTACGGACACAGCGTGTGGCGCTGTTTATGAGCAGTTCACCAATGCCGGCATTGAGATTCTTTATGACGACACAAACGAGCGTGCGGGCGGTAAGTTCGCCACCATGGATCTAATCGGCCTGCCATACCAAATCGTTATTGGCCCGAAAGGTCTCAAGGATGGTCAGGCCGAGGTCACAGATCGTCAAACGGGTGCCCAAGAATCGATCAGCTTGGACACAGTTGCCAACGTGATTGCTAAGCGTGTAAAGCAGCAGCGCCTGCTCGTCTAGGCACCTTCCGAGGGGAACCGATGAGTTCATCCACTGATACCGCTCCTTTCGCTCCCTTCGAGTGGATGCTTGCGAGCCGTTATCTGCGTGCCAGACGCAAAGAAGGCTTCATTTCCGTGATCGCCGGATTCTCATTTGTCGGGATCATGCTTGGCGTTGCCACGCTCATCATCGTCATGGCGGTAATGAATGGTTTCCGCAATCAGCTGTTTGAAAAAATCCTTGGCCTTAACGGACACGCCATTGTGCAGAAGATTGGCTCGGGTCCGTTCGACAATTTCGAAGATGTGGCCAAGCGCCTTCGCGCTGTTGATGGCGTGCAAAAGGCGATCCCACTTATCGAAGGACAGGTGATGCTGTCGTCACCGCGACAAGCTCTTGGTGGCTTTGTACGCGGTATGACCGAGCAAGGCATTCGCTCGCTTCCTCTCGTGGCCGAGAATATCATCCAGGGTCAAATCGATGGCTTCGATAACCAGCGTGGCATCGCAATTGGTTCTCGGCTTGCCAACGACTTAGGCGTCGCCCTCGGGGGCATCATCACGTTGGTATCACCGCGAGGGGCAAGGACACCGTTTGGAACAGCGCCTCGCACGAAACCTTATCGTGTCGTCGCGATCTTTGAGCTAGGTATGTCAGAGTATGACCGATCCATGGTCTTTATGCCGATGCTGGAGGCACAACGCTATTTCTCAAAGGGGCCTCAGGTCGACGTCATCGAAGTGGTTATCGACCATCCCGAAAATGTTGATCGGCACGTTGCAGCAATGAAGGCAGCTTTGGGTGATGACTACAACTTCGTCAGTTGGAAACAACGCAATCAGACCTTCTTCACCGTCCTCGAAGTCGAACGGACGGTCATGTTCATCATCCTGTCACTCATCGTTTTGGTTGCTGCACTGAACATCATTTCCGGAACCATGATGTTGGTGAAGGATAAAAGTCGAGACATTGCCATCCTGCGTACGATGGGCGCCACCAAACATGCCATCATGCGTGTCTTTTTGATAACGGGGGCTTCGATTGGTGTCGTGGGGACCATTGCTGGTCTCATCATCGGTATTATCTTCTGCGACAATATCGAATCGATTCGACAATTTGTGCAGTGGCTGACGGGCACAACCTTGATGGATCCGAGCGTCTACTATTTGACACGCCTCCCAGCAGATATCGATCCACAGGAGACAGCAGGCATCGTAATAATGGCGCTGGTGCTATCTGTTCTCGCAACTCTCTATCCGTCGTGGCGGGCATCGAAACTCCATCCCGTTGAGGCGCTCAGGTACGAATAGTCTGGACAGGACATACGAATGCAAAATCCAGTTCTCAGGCTGGTAGACCTCAAACGCTCTTTTCATCAAGGTGAGCGCGAAATCCGCGTACTTGATGGTGCTAGCGCTGACCTTTTTGCAGGACAGGCTGTTGCACTGGTAGGGCCATCAGGCTCGGGTAAATCAACGCTGCTGCACATCGCTGGTTTGCTCGAGTCACCAGATGCCGGACATGTCCTCGTTAATGGCCAGGATTGTGCGCAGATGAATGATGGCGAACGAACGCGTGTGCGACGAGCTGAGCTTGGTTTTATCTACCAATTTCATCAGCTGCTCCCGGAGTTTTCAGCATTGGAGAATGTTGCGATCCCGCAGATGATCCGTGGTGTGTCTCGACGTGCCGCTAACGAGCGAGGACGTGAGCTGCTCACCATGTTAGGTCTCGGTGAACGCGTGGATCACAGACCAGCCGAACTCTCTGGTGGCGAACAGCAACGCACTGCAATTGCGCGTGGCCTTGCAAATCGACCGCGACTATTGCTGGCCGACGAGCCCACCGGCAATCTCGATCCGACGACATCTGAGCGTGTTTTCAGCGATCTGATGTCATTGATCGAGCATACCGGCGTATCTGCGCTGATTGCGACTCACAACATGGATCTTGCGCAGCGGATGCACCGGACTCTTCGCCTTGAGGGGGGTAAGCTGATCGAGATCGAGCGGAGTCAGCTGGCGGCCCAGTAAGGGCGTGTTCCACCCTCTGAATTGATGATGAAACAAATGCGCTGACTATCGTGGTGGCGCATCTCTAGTTGCTGAGAACTGGCGAGCCGGCTTGAGGTCACCTGAAACCGGAATGCCACAGCGAGCCCTGTGAAAAGCGCGGACATCGTGCTGCGTTGAGCTATTCTTCACGCTAAGCTCACCGAATGAACATGATGATTCGACAGCCATCTGGCAAACCATCCAAGTCGCAGGATCTTGCTCCGCAGTTTGTCCACCTGCGTGTGCATTCTGCCTATTCACTACTTGAAGGCGCATTGCCGATCGGGAAGCTGGCAAAGCTCGCTGTCGCGAACAATGCTCCTGCTATGGCTCTGACGGATCGAAACAATCTCTTCGGTGCCCTTGAATTCTCGAACAAGATGTCCGGTGAAGGTATTCAGCCGATTGCTGGCATCACGCTCACTTTAGACTTTCAGGACAATCCTAAGGAGCAAGGTCGTCCAGCGGTGACATCTGGTGGGCTTGGGAAGCTGCCGAGTATTGCTCTCCTTGCAATATCTGAGGCCGGCTACGCCTGCCTCATGAAGTTATCTAGTCAGGGCTTTTTTGATCCCACTGAAACTGAACCGACGCACGTGAAGCTATCGCGGCTGGAAAAGTTCAATGACGGTCTAATTGCGCTGACGGGCGGCCCGGATGGCCCGATCGACACTTTGCTGGTTGATGGCAACGAAGAGCAAGCAGAAGCAAGACTAACAAAACTCAAGGACATCTTTGGCGACCGGCTCTATTTGGAATTGCAGCGTCACGGCACGACGGATGAACGTCGCATTGAGCCTAAGCTTCTAGGGTTAGCCTACGCCAACGAAGTGCCGCTCGTTGCAACCAATCAGTGCTACTTCGCGACCTCAAGCGATCACGAAGCGCATGATGCACTGCTATGTATCGCAGAAGGACGATACGTCGTTGAAGATGACCGAAGACAAGTTACGCGCGAACATAACCTAAAGTCCGAAGCTGATATGGTCAGTCTCTTCTCAGACTTGCCAGAAGCTCTCGAAAACACTTTGGAAATTGCCCAGCGGTGCCACTACCGCCCGCTCGGACGCCCACCAATTCTCCCGCAGTTCGTTTCCGCCGGCGATGGCGCCAGCGCCGAAGAACAGCTGGCGGTAGAGGCTGAAGAGCTATCACGACAGGCCCGAGAAGGCCTTGATAAGCGTTTGAGTGAGTTGCCGCTTGCACCGGGCTTTGAGCGCAAAGATTATGATGCTCGTCTCCAGTCTGAACTCGAGATTATCATCAAGATGAAGTTCCCGGGATACTTCCTGATCGTTTCGGACTTCATCAAATGGTCAAAGGACAAGGGGATCCCTGTCGGGCCCGGTCGAGGTTCTGGTGCGGGCTCGTTGGTCGCTTGCTCGTTGACGATTACCGATTTGGATCCGCTTCGCTTCGGACTGCTGTTCGAGCGCTTCCTGAACCCAGAGCGCATCTCGATGCCGGACTTCGATATCGACTTCTGTCAGGATCGTCGCGATGAAGTCATTCGCTACGTCCAGCAAAAGTACGGCGAAGACCGGGTGGCTCAGATTATCACGCACGGTAAATTGCAGGCGCGTGCTGTGCTTCGCGACGTTGGCCGTGTTCTACAGATGCCATATGGACAGGTCGACAAGCTCTGCAAATTGGTTCCGAACAACCCAGCAAACCCCGTAACATTACCGGAAGCCATCGCCGAAGAACCCAGATTGCAGGAAGCCCGTGATGAGGAACCTGTGGTCGAGAGGCTTCTCGAAATCTCCCAGAAACTAGAGGGACTTTACCGGCACGCATCAACGCACGCAGCGGGGATGGTGATCGGTGACCGTCCACTGGATGAGTTGGTCCCGCTTTACCGAGACCCGAAGTCCAGTTTCCCAATCACACAGTTTAACTGGAAGCTGGTGGAAAACGCCGGTCTCGTGAAGTTTGACTTCTTGGGACTCAAAACGCTGACCGTGCTTCAGAAGGCTGTCCAGCTGATCAAGCGCGGTCGTGGGATCGATGTTGATCTCGCCAGCCTTGGCCTGGATGATAAGGCGGCCTATCAGCTCCTCGCCGATGCGGATACTGTTGGCGTCTTTCAGCTTGAATCAACCGGCATGCGCGAGAGCTTGAAGCGCTTGAAGCCTGACCGCTTCGAAGACATCATTGCGATGGTGGCACTCTACCGCCCGGGTCCGATGGATAACATCCCGACCTACATCAATCGCAAACACGGTGAGGAGCCGGTCGATTGTCTTCATCCAATGCTGGAAGAGATCCTCACTGAAACCTATGGCGTGATCATCTACCAGGAACAGGTCATGCAGATCGCCCAGGTCATGGGCGGATATTCTCTCGGCAAAGCAGACGTCCTCCGCCGCGCGATGGGTAAAAAGGACAAAGCTGCCATGGCTGAGCAGCAGGCGCTGTTCGTTGAAGGCGCTGTGGCTAACGGCGTTAAGGCGAAAGACGCCGCTGACATCTTCCAGTTGGTGGACAAGTTTGCCGGCTATGGTTTCAATAAATCTCACGCCGCCGCTTACGCTTTAATCAGCTATCACACCGCCTATCTCAAAGCGAACTTCCGGGAGGAATTCATAGCCGCGTCCATGACGCTAGATATGGGCAATACCGATAAGCTGGCGATTTTCGCATCCGAAGCGCGCAAGAGTGACATCGCGGTCAAGCTGCCTTGCGTGAATGAGTCTGATGTCGATTTCCTATCTGAAGCACCGAAGGAAGACGGCGGAAGCGGTGCAATCCGCTATTCGCTCGCAGCCTTGAAGAACATCGGTTCTGGCGCAGTCGAGTCGATTGTTAAGGAACGGACAGAGAATGGTCCATTCGCAGACTTGTCAGATTTTGCCCGCCGCCTCGAACCAAAATCACTCAATCGCAGAGGTCTTGAGACGCTTTCGTCTGCTGGCGCTTTCGATAATCTTGAACATGACCGAGCCAATGTACATGGCAATGCGGAGCAGATACTCGCTCTGTCCAATCGACTGGCAACGAACGAAGCCAGCGGAATCGATGACCTATTCGGTGGAAATGGCTCAGAGAACAAGCCTCAACTCGACATCCGCAGAACCAAGCGCTGGACACCGATGGAGCGCCTTGAGCGAGAGTTCGATGCCGTTGGGTTCTTTCTGTCAGGTCATCCGCTCGACGAATACCAATCATCATTGGAAGAGTTAGGCATCAAGACTTACTCGGAATTTGAAGCAGCCGCAGAAGCAGGCGCAATGTCAGGACGCATTGCAGGAATTGTTGTCTCGGCCAGAGAGCGCAAGTCATCGCGCGGCAACGCCTTCGCCTTCGCAATGTTTTCAGACACAACCGGCCAATTCGAAGCCGTGATCTTCTCCGATCTTTTGCACCAATCACGACAGCTTCTTGAAGCAGGGACGGCTGTCATCGTAGGCGTCGAGGCCGAACGAGACGGAGATGCGCTGAAGATGCGGGTGCAATCGCTGGAGGCACTGGATGCTGCGGTTGGCACAGTTCAACGTGGCTTGAAGCTCTATTTTAACTCATCATTGCTTGCCAACGGAGAGGGACAAGAGACGCTGCGCGAGCTACAACAGCAGCTTAAGCCCGGTAATGGACAAATACGCGTTGTTGTGGCGATGCCAGATACCGGCAAGCAGTGCGAGCTCGCCTTGAAGGGAAGGTTTGATACCGGCCCGCACAGCCGCGGGGCCCTCGGCACCATTTCCGGTCTGGAAAGAATTACAGAACTGAAGCATTGATACGATTGGAGCCACGTTTTAGTAGCATTTTAGGATCATGCTATTGAACACGTGGCGTATTTTGGGGTGGAGGTAGCTGAAGCGCATGGGACTCATTAAAACAATCGTTGCATCGGTGGCATTTCTCACAATTGGTGCTACTGCAACTTTTGCTGCTGAAGCTCCGGCACAACAATTAGATGTCGCCAAGCTTGGGCAAGTATCGTCACAATCGACAAAGATCCCGCTCTAGGCCAGTGGGCCAAAAGCAGGGGTAGCCTTCAAGGTGGCGCAGCGCTGGAAACGTCGCCGCCGCCGCAATCGTAATCGGGCAATTGCTGGGGCAGTTGCGCTGGGTATCGCAGCAGTCATTGCCGCTGAAGCAGCAAGATCGCACGAAAGTCACCACTACGGCCGGAAATGCCGGCGCTGGGCACGGCTCTGCGACCGCGGCCGCGATTGGGCATGCGACAAGTTCGACTACCGCTGCTAAGGGAAGGTCGGCCCTGTTTGCCGACAATTGATTCAAACCCGCGCATCTCAAAGCCGGCACTTGCAATCACAGCAACTGCCAGCTAAATAGTGCACATCTCACACATGATCCCGCGCCGCTCGGATTAAAAGCCCCGAGTAGTGCTCCGGTGGGCNANTCGGCCNTCTCAGGATCATGGCGGTTGAACCGGAAAAGGAAGATNGATGCTGCCAGCATTTACAATGCGCCAGCTGCTAGANGCAGGCGTGCACTTTGGACACCAGAGCCACCGTTGGAACCCAAAGATGGATTCCTACATTTTTGGCGTCCGCAACAACATTCACATTGTTGACCTGACACAAACCACACCATTGCTCCACCAGGCTTTGGTGAAGGTCTCTGACACTGTCGCCGGTGGCGGCCGGGTCCTGTTCGTGGGAACCAAGCGTCAAGCATCTGACGCCATCGCCGACGCAGCACGCCGCTCAGCCCAATACTTTATGAACCACCGTTGGCTGGGTGGAACGCTGACNAACTGGAAAACAATCTCCCTATCCATCAGACGTTTGCGCCAGCTGGAAGAAATCTTGGAGGGCGAGGGTCAAGGTCGAACCAAGAAAGAAATTCTGAACATTACCCGCGAGCGCGACAAGCTCACCCAATCGTTGGGTGGCATCAAGGAGATGGGCGGTACACCGGACCTTCTGTTCGTGATCGATACTAATAAAGANGCGATCGCGATCGCTGAAGCACGCAAGCTGAAGATCCCGATTGTAGCTGTAGTTGACACCAACTGCGATCCGGATGGCATCGACTATCCGATTCCAGGTAACGACGACGCTGGCCGTGCACTCACGCTGTATTGCGACCTCATTGCACGCGCTGCNATCGATGGCATCGAANGGGCTCAGGTNTCGTCTGGCGTAGACATTGGAGCTTCTGAAGAGCCAGCTGCAGAGGNCCTGCCTGAAGTTGCAACTGGTTTTGAAGGCATCGAGGCACCTCGCGGCGAAGCTGATGACCTCAAACTGATCNCAGGCGTTTCTGACCGATTAGAACAGGCTCTCAACGGCGCTGGGGTNTTCCATTATTGGCAAATCGCAGATTTGGATGATGCCAACGTGGCTTTGCTTGATGCCCACNTGAAGCTTGAAGGCGATGAGACAAGCAAAAGCTGGATNGAGTCNGCCAAGAAGCTCGTNGAAGCTGCAGCTGCCTAACGGCAGTCAATACCACTACATATATNGCNCTGTGCCGTCACAAGCGGCACGGTTGCTACCGCAAGACCGGCATTGCTTGATTTCAAACCANTAATCGCCCATTTGCGCAGGNAAAGGCCGTATTCCGAAGTTTGACATGACGGAAGCGGTGGCATCGGACCGATGCAAACCAATTGTTTCCAANAGGTCATGACCCGGGTGCCACAGAGCGNCGCCCGTAACNAAGAGAGCGAACGATGACGACTATCTCAGCCAGCATGGTGAAAGAGCTGCGCACGTCCACAGGCGCAGGCATGATGGATTGCAAACAAGCGTTGACTGAAAACAACGGCGACATGCAGGCCGCTATNGATTGGTTNCGCACGAAAGGTCTGTCNAAAGCAGCTAAGAAATCCGACCGCGTCGCAGCAGAAGGCCTNGTTGGCGTAACGGCATCCGGAACATCCGGTGCTGTCGTCGAAGTCAATTCCGAAACCGACTTCGTCGCCCGGAATGAGCAATTCCAAGAGCTGGTCTCTCAGATCGCCGGACTGTCAACAGACACCGNTGGCGATGTTGAGAAATTACTCGCGGCCAACTACCCGACGGGTGGTGGGACTGTTGATGACGTGCTCAAGGAGACGATCGCCACCATCGGCGAAAACATGACTGTGCGCCGCGCAGCAACAATCAGCGTTGGTGAAGGCGTTGTGTCTGATTACGTCCACAACGCTGTTGCCGGCCACAAGACCTTGGGCAAAATCGGCGTTCTCGTGGCATTGGAAAGCTCAGCTGATACCGAAAAGCTTAGTGCTTTCGGTCGCCAACTCGCCATGCACATCGCTGCTGCAGCCCCGCTAGCGATGTCGATTGATGAGCTGGACAGCGATGCGATCGAAAAAGAGCGTGCGATTTATCTCGAGCAGGCAAAAGAGAGCGGTAAGCCACAGGAAATCATTGAGAAAATGGTTGAGGGGCGGCTTCGCAAGGAATTTTTCCAACAGGTCGTTCTGCCTCAACAGACGTTTGTCATTGATGGCAAAGCCACTGTCGAGCAGGCCGTCAAGAATGCCGAGAAGGATCTTGGCGCTCCGGTCAAGATCGCAGGCTTCGTGCGTTTTGCCCTGGGTGAAGGCATCGAGAAGAAAGAAGATGACTTTGCAGCCGAAGTAGCCGCCGCCGCAGGCAGCAGCTAATTGTTGCGGGCAAGTCTTTTTCACAACCGACGTATCAATTGGGGGCTGACAGGGTTTCTGTCAGCCCCCTTTTGCATTATGCATCCCTAACCTCTAAGAGAGCCTCGGACATAACGATTGTCCAAACAGACTGGCCGATAGCAAGCGGATAACGGGCAATGGCTGAACTCAAATATAAACGGATGCTGCTCAAGCTTTCGGGCGAAGCCCTTATGGGTAACGAGAGCTATGGCTTCGACGTTTCGATGGCGCAGCGACTAGCCGCCGACGTCGGTGAAGGAGTAGCAGCAGGCGCTGAAATTGCAGTGGTTATCGGTGGCGGCAACATCTTCAGAGGTCTCCAAGGTGCGGCAGACGGTATGGACCGCGCAACAGCAGACTACATGGGCATGCTCGCGACGGTCATGAATGCATTGGCATTTCAGAACGCGTTGGAGCAACTACACATACCAGCTCGCGTTCTGTCAGCCATCCCAATGCCAACGGTTTGCGAGGCGTATGTCCGACCCAAAGCCCTACATCATATCCGCAACGGCAGAGTCGTTATCTTCGCGGCTGGCACTGGCAATCCTTATTTTACGACCGACACGACCGCAGCGCTAAGAGCTGTAGAGATGAGCTGCGACGCAGTGGCGAAGGCGACAAAGGTAGATGGCGTCTACTCAGCCGATCCGATGGTACATGCAGATGCCGAACGTTATGATCAATTGAGTTACGGCGATGTCCTGGCGAGAAACCTCAAGGTCATGGACGGAGCTGCAATCGCTCTCGCTCGAGATAACAATCTGCCTGTGGTTGTTTTTTCTATTCTTGAGAGTGGAAATATTGCCAAGGTGCTACGTGGTGAGGCACGGTGTACCGTCGTTCATGGATAAATGAAGCAATCCCGACGCGTTAACAGCGTGCGTCCGGAAAATCTGCCATCTGTTGAGTTTTCTGATGAGAGTGGCGCCAATTGCAAGGAGATAGATAATGGCTGACAGCACCTTTGAATTGGATGCATTCGAAAAGCGGATGAAAGGCGTCGTCGAATCCCTCAAGCGAGATTTCAGCGGATTACGTACCGGCCGAGCCAGCGCAGCTATGCTTGATCCAATTGTGGTGGACATGTATGGGCAGAAAATGCCTTTGAATCAAGTTGGTACTGTCTCCGTGCCTGAACCGAGGATGATCTCGGTTCAAGTCTGGGACAAGGCTGCCGTGTCCGCCGTGGACAAAGCCATTCGAGAGTCAAACCTCGGCCTGAACCCTGTGGTCGATGGGACAATGCTGCGTCTCCCTGTACCGCCACTTACGACTGAGCGTCGCCAGGAACTCGTAAAGATTGCGCACAAGTATGCGGAAACGGCCAAGGTTGCAGTGCGCAACGTGCGGCGTGATGGCAATGACCTGCTGAAGAAGCTGGAAAAGGATGGCCAAATAAGCGAAGACGAGCATAAGAAGAGTGGTACCAACGTCCAATCGCTTACCGATGACATCATCGGAGAAATAGATTCGCTGCTAAAGACTAAGGATGACGAGATCAATACGGTCTAGTGCAAGACTTCGGACTGCACATCATATCATCTCTTCAGCTGCTTTTTGAGAGACCCGAGGAACGTGGCCGACGTCCTGGCAACCCATAGCTGGCAATCAGATTTGGTTGAAGCGCCAACCCATGTTGCTATCATCATGGATGGTAACGGACGTTGGGCCAATGAACGCAATCTGCCGCGAGCGATTGGTCACCGTATGGGCGTCGAGGCGGTGCGCCGTGCTGTTAAGGCCTCGATCGAACTCGGCATTGAATATCTAACGCTGTACAGTTTTTCGACTGAGAATTGGACAAGGCCCCAAGGTGAAATCAGTGACCTTATGGGCCTTATGAAAAGGTTCATTCGGCGGGACTTGGCCGACTTGCATCAGAGTGGCGTACGTATTCTGGTGATTGGCGAACGTACCGGAGTAGATAGTGAACTGATCACAATGATCGACGATGCTGTCCGGGTTACCGCAGCCAATACAAAACTCACGCTCGTTATTGCGTTCAATTACGGATCAAGATCAGAAATCGCGAACGCTGCGCAGAGGCTTGCTGATAAAGTCGCAACCGGTCAAATCTGCTCGAGTAAGATTACCGCAGAGTTGCTGGGGCAGGAAATTAACCCGCTCAACATTCCGGATCCCGACTTGCTTATTCGTACCAGCGGTGAAGAAAGGTTGTCGAATTTTCTACTTTGGCAGTGCGCTTATACTGAGTTTGTGTTTCTTGAAGAGTATTGGCCCGACTTCGATATCAACCTTCTGCGCTCGGCCATTACACGCTTTCAGCGCCGCGAACGCCGGTTTGGCGGTTTGCGTCACAAAACCAGTGCTTGAGGCGGCATGAGTAGTTGCCAGATCAGGAGCTGGAATATCTGAATGGCGCAGCGACTAGACTCACGGGAACTGCAGCTTAGAATCGTGTCGGCCGCCGCACTNGGTAGCCTAGCGATCTTCTGTCTTTGGTACCATCAGGTANGCTTTGCNGGACTACTTGCAGTCCTCAGCAGTATAATGGCTTGGGAATGGGGACGAGCTGTACGCGGCGTGGAGTNTGATCTGCGGCTACTGGTGCATGGTCTCACCATTTGCCTAGCTATCCTCACTGCAATTCTATNCTTAACTTGGCTACCCTTTGTCATACTGATAGCAGGCTCCATTTTGCTTTCGTCCTTGGGACCCAAAGGTACCCGCCTCATGTCGGCTGCTGGCGTTTTCTACATCGGTGTGCCAGCGGTGCTAGCTGTCTGGCTACGACAGGATGATAACGGTGGAATCCTGGCTATCCTGTTCGTCCTCGTCGTTGTGGCTGCGCACGACACNTTTGCAATGGCAACTGGCANGCTGTTCGGAGGGCNTCGGTTATGGCCCTCTCTCTCTCCANACAAAACTTGGTCAGGCGTGGTNGGCGGTTTGGTGGCGAGTTTAGTAGCCGGGTATATCTTTGCCCTAGCACTGTCAGGTGCAGCAAACTCATCCTGGATTGCGAGTCTTGGATTGCTTNTCGGACTTGCCGGATTGATAGGCGACCTTGTCGAATCAGCCTTTAAGCGTCGATACGATATCCGACANGCAAGCGGGGTAGTGCCCGGCCACGGAGGGTTACTTGATCGACTAGATGGACTTTTAACGGCAATCACTCTNGCAACAATCATTGGGTTTGCCATTAATCCCGAAGCACCTGGCCGGGCGCTACTGTTCTTCCAGTAGCCCACAGGTTTCTAGGCGNATAACGAGACCACATTTATGCCGACAATACACCNGAATTTATGCAATGGCGGCGCAATGAACGATAGTCAAGAGAGNGCCCAACCCAGATCCATNAGCGTACTCGGCGCCACCGGTTCTGTTGGAGATAGCACGCTGGATCTGATTGCGNGCTCGGAACAGCCATTTGACGTCGTCGCACTGTGCGCAAATTCGAACGCAGAGAAGCTCGCTGGCGCGGCGATAGCCAGCAATGCCAAACTGGCAGTCGTCGCGGATGACACGAAGTATCAGGATCTGAAAGCAGCTCTATCGGGTACGGACGTTGAGTGCGCAGCTGGCATGGACGCAGTNGTCGAAGCAGCAGAGCGGCCAGCCGATTGCGTGGTCGCCGCAATCGTCGGGGCAGCTGGGTTGAAGCCAAGCCTTGCTGCGGCGAGGCANGGTCAACGGCTTGCATTGGCCAACAAGGAGTGCCTTGTNAGTGCGGGCAGCCTGTTTGTTGAGGTGATCAAAAAATCGGGCACCGAGTTATTGCCGGTCGACTCCGAGCATGCAGCCATTCACCAAGTCATTGATGGTTGCCGTATCGAAGATGTCGAAACGGTAACNATAACGGCNTCAGGNGGACCATTNCGCAGTTGGTCAATGGAAGAGCTTGAAAACGCAAAGCCGGAACAGGCCCTTAAGCACCCCAATTGGTCGATGGGCGCTAAAATAACNATCGATTCCGCGACATTGATGAACAAGGGATTGGAGCTCATAGAGGCCTATCACNTGTTTCCGGTNTCGACTGAGCAANTGAAGGTAATTGTACACCCGCAATCAATCATTCATTGCCTGGTGGCGTTTCGAGATGGTTCCGTTGTTGCTCAGCTTGCGAACCCAGATATGCGAACACCAATCGCCTATAGTCTGGCATGGCCTAATCGAATGAGCGCACCAACGAAGCCACTGAACCTTGTTGAAATGAGCNAGCTGACCTTCGAGGCGCCAGATGAGGCNCGGTTCCCCGCNCTGCGATTGTCAAAATCCGCAATGAATACAGGTGGATCTGCTCCCAATGTGTTGAACGCCTCAAACGAATGCGCTGTAGCCGCATTCTTGGACGGCAAGATTGGGTTCCAACAAATACCCTCCACTGTTGAGCGGTGCTTGGAGGTAGCTGNTGGTCGCGGCCTCTTTGCAGCTGCGTCCAATATCGACGAAGTGCTTGAAATCGATCAAATGGCCAGGCAATTGGCACGTGATGTGATGGGATTGTCTACAAGTGTTTCTAATTGAAACAGTCGGACTGGACATAAACCGTCAAACGCTAAGGACATAGACGCATGAGTATGCTGATCGGGCTCGTTGAAACACTACCAACGGTGCTCTTTTTTGTAGCCGCCTTTTTATTGGTGCTCACTGTAGTCGTTTTCGTGCACGAGCTCGGGCATTTCCTCGTAGCCCGCTGGTGCGGTGTTATGGTTTCGACGTTTTCAATCGGATTTGGCAAAGAGATATTCGGCTTTTATGACCGCCACGGCACTCGCTGGCGCTTTGCCTGGATACCGCTCGGTGGCTATGTGAAATTCATCGATGATGAAAATGCAGCTAGTGCGCCCGGCAAACTTGACGAAGGCGGGAAAGCTGACACTGAAAGTTTGGAAGACGCGGCAGAACCAGCCCGACGGCTGACGCCTGAGGAAAAAGCTGGGAGATTCCATTCAAAGCCAATTTGGCAGAGGTCTGCTGTAGTTGCTGCTGGACCGGCGGCCAACTTCATTCTGGCCATCGCGATCTTTGCTGCCATGTTTATGATCTACGGCCAGTATAAGCTCTCTCCAAAGGTGCAAAGCGTGGTCCCGGGTTCGCCAGCGGCTGTTGCTGGATTCAAACCCGGCGACCTGGTTCGCAGCGTAAACGGACTTGAGATCGACGATTTTGCGGCTCTCCAGCAGATTGTGGCCACAAGCCCAGAACGCCAGATCAACGTTGATGTTGAACGAGCGGGTGAAATGGTCACACTCAGTGTGACGCCAGTTTTGCGGGAACGTTACGATCGGATTGCCGGCAAGCATATGCGGCCCGAGATCGGCCTGCAGGCGTCTCGCGATCGCAGTCTCGTATCACATCGCGACGTCGGCCCTGTCCAGGCAGTACAGCTGGGAGCTGAGCGGACATGGACAATCATCAGCCAAACCGTGAATTATATCAACGACATCGTTTGGCAGCGTCAGCGTGCAGATCAAGTTGGCGGCATTATTCGCATTGCCGATGCATCTGGAAAGGTTGCTCAGCTTGGGCCCGAATACATCATTCAGTTCATCGCCTTTTTGTCGGTAAGCATTGGCTTTATCAACCTTCTGCCGATACCGCTTTTAGATGGTGGTCACCTTTTGTTCTATGCTGTGGAGGCCGTTCGGGGCCGTCCGCTAAGCGAACGTGTTCAAGAGCTAAGTTTTAAGTTTGGGCTTGCTTTGGTCATATCCCTGATGCTGTTTGCAACCTGGAATGATCGTGTGGTTGTAAAGTCTTGGTTCCAACAACCGCCTACAGAGAATCAGTCCCAGTGAAGCATTCTTGCCACTTCCAATATGCTTGGTGAATCGTTAGTTTCATCGAGTCAGATCTAGACCTCTGGACATGGTGGCCACACCCTGTCCCCAATTGACGTGTAAATGGGTCTGGTGCGCCAACCTTCGCCGATGGGTTGGTGCAGTAACTGGGGGATCGGCACGGGAAGGACGAATGCAGGGATGCCTCAGGCATTTTTTCAACGTCTAAGAAGTTTCGGCGCACTCGTGGCCATCGTTGCTGGAGTGTCCGCTGCCGGGGCGATCGATACCAGTATTGGTTTCGTTACAAGTGCTCATGCACAAACCGTCGTGCGGCAAATCCAAGTCCAGGGCAATCGCCGGGTCGAGCCTGCTACTGTGCGCTCGTATCTCGATTTCGCGGTCGGTGATCGCTACGATGATGCTCGGGTGAATTCTTCACTGCGAGCCCTGTTTGCCACTGGTCTTTTCGCTGACGTCAACATTTACCTGCAAGGTACTGTTGTCGTGGTGACCGTCGTAGAAAATCCGGTCATCAGTAAAGTTGCTTTTGAAGGCAACAGCGAAGTTGAGACAAAAACTTTAGTGTCTGAGGTTCGACTCAAGTCGCGCTCGGTATACACTCGCGCGCGCGCGCTTGCTGATGCGCAGCGGATACTGGACGTATATAGACGCCAAGGGCGTTTCGCCGCCACGGTAGAGCCCAAGCTTATCGAACTTGGGGATAGCCGTGTGAACCTCGTCTTCGAAATTCGCGAGGGTGTCACTACCAAAGTCCAGAGCATCAACTTTATCGGAAATGCTGCCTTTAGTGGTTCTCAGCTGCGTGATATTATTACGACGACCCAAGCAGGGTGGCTGGACTATTTCACAAATGGCGGCATTTATGATCCAGAACGACTGAAACTCGATCGCGAATTGCTCCGTCAGTACTATCTCAAGAACGGCTATGCAGATGCACGCGTGCTCTCGGCGAATGCACAGCTTGACCGAGATGGTACGGGGTTCTTTATTACCTTCACGGTCGATGAAGGGCCTCGCTATACTTTCGGTGATGTGCGTATCGAAAACGCACTGCCAGAACTTCAGCCAGAGGCATTGAATAGCAAGATGCTGACTGTCTCCGCCGCTGTTTATAACGCAAGCCAGATTGATAAGACTGTAGAGAAGTTAACGCTCTCGGTTGCCGAGCAAGGTTTTGCTTTCGCTCGCGTTCGCCCTCGCGCGGATCGAGATCCAGTCTCACGCCAGATCCACTTGACGTACGTCATTGACGAAGGTAATCGGACTTACATTGAGCGGATTAACGTTGTTGGTAATGGTCGTACAAAAGACCATGTTATCAGGCGCGAAATCAGGCTCGTTGAAGGTGACGCCTATAACCCACTTCTGATTGATCGAGCCAAGAAGCGATTGCAAAATCTAGGCTTCTTCAAAAAGGTTGAAACTCGTCGACGCCCAGGCTCCGCTCGCGACCGTGTGGTCATCGACTTCGTCATTGAAGAGCAAGCAACAGGCGAACTATCATTCGGCGGTGGTTATTCGACCAGTGAAGGCGTGATCGGCGATATCTCGATCACAGAGCGTAACCTGATGGGCAACGGCCAGTTTCTCCGCTTGAAATTTAGCGGATCGCTTCAGCGGGCTCAAGTTGATCTCAGTTTTACGGAACCAAGATTCCTTGATAAGAACCTGTCGGCAGGCTTTGATCTCTTCCACAAGGAGGTCGATCTTACTGATGAGTCTTCTTATAAGAGCCGAAAAACCGGTGGGAATATCCGTCTGGGCGCACCAATATCGGAGAATATTTGGGCGTCTGTAAACTACCGTTTGACGCGGGATCAGCTATTCGATGTTGAGAACGACGCTTCTCTTGCAGTTCAAGAGGCGGAAGGTACCCAAATCACGTCATCGGTTGGCGCCTCAATCCGGTACGATACCCGCAATCATCCGCGGAATCCGAACCGTGGTCTCTATTTCCAGCTCGGAACGGACATTGCCGGCGTTGGTGGCGATGCGCAGTACGTACGCGTGCAAGGTGAAGGTCGAGCCTACTACCCGATATTCAACAAAGTCACGTTAGTTGGACGCGTTGTTGCCGGACATATCGAAGGCTTTGGTGGCGAAGGCGTTCGTTTGTTAGACCTTTACTACAAGGGCGGTGAAACCATTCGAGGTTTTGACAAGTCAGGCATCGGTTCGCGCGACTTGAATACGAATGACGCTCTGGGTGGTACAACTTTCTGGGCTGCAACTGCAGAAGTGCGCTTCCCACTACCATATTTGTCCGAGACACTTGGAATGAGTGGTGCGGTATTCGCAGATGCTGGTTCGCTGTTCGGCGCCGGAGAGGGAGCAGAGAGCGCGACGCAAGGTTGCGGTGTCTCCAATGCAGTGTGCCTAGTCGATGATGAGACTATCAGAGCATCAGTCGGCGTCAGTTTGATTTGGAACTCACCAGTGGGACCACTCCGTGTCGACTATGCCCACGTCCTTCAGAGTGAGTCCTACGACGACGAGCAATCATTCCGATTTGGTGCAGCCACTAAGTTCTAATACGCGGACGTAGCGCATCAGACGATGCGCTTGGATTGAGACAATTCGGACAAGGCGCAGATGTCAAAATCTGCGCCTTTTTTCTTTGTTGGTATGCGAGGCAGTTATGCTATGCAGGCGCTGCTGAGTTTGGGGCCTATTCCTGTCTGATTGTGGTTTTTAGCGGATCAGTTTATCAAACAGGCACAGCAGGCATTGGTAGAGAAGCAGGGGGCTAGTTTAAGACATGGAGCATCCAGGCTTTATCGAAAGTGCCGGACCTTTTTCAGTAGAAGAACTCTGCAAGCACTTGAACGCAGTTCCCTCAGACGCGCGTGAAACGGCTATTCGCAACGTCCGCAGCTTGGATACAGCAGGCCCAAATGAGTTAAGCTTTCTCGACAATAAAAAATATACGGAACAACTCAAGTTGACCAAAGCTGGCGCGTGCTTGATCCGTGAAGAAGCGGTTTGCAATCTGCCAGAGAATACAATTGGGCTTGTTGTCAAAGAACCCTATCGTGCATTGGCACTCAGTCTCCAATACATCTACCCCACTGCAATGCAGCCCAGTATTGCAACGACGAATGATCCAGCTCAATTCATCCACCCGAGCGCCGAGATAGAAGACGGCGTTACGATTGAGCCCGGCGCTGTTATTGGCCCCGAAGCCCGAATTGGATCAGGAACACGCATAGCTGCTCATGCAACTATTGGGTATCGCACCCTTATCGGACGGGACTGCTTCATAGGTCCGCAGTCAACAGTGTGTCACTCTCTCATTGGCAACAGTGTCATCATCCATGCTGGCGCCAGGCTTGGCCAAGACGGTTACGGCTTTGCCATGGGGCCTGAAGGACACGAGAAGGTCCCTCAGATCGGGCGTGTTATCATCCAGGACAACGTTGAGATCGGTGCCAATACAACAATCGATCGCGGTGCTCTTAAGGATACGATCATTGGGGAAGGTACAAAAATTGATAATCTCGTTCAGATAGGGCACAACGTCGTGATAGGTCGGCACTGCGTAATTGTTGGTCAGACTGGGATCGCAGGATCAACAGAACTCGGTGATTTTGTGGTCATGGGTGGGCAGTCAGGCACTATTGGTCATATAAAGGTAGGCACCGGAGCCCAAATAGCAGGCGCTTCCCATCCGAAAGAAGATGTTCCTGCAGGCGCTAGAATGGGTGGCACACCAGCCCGCCCAATCAATCAATGGGCGCGAGAGATAGCCTTTCTAGCAAGTAAGGTTAGGCGGCGGAAATCGTAGCCACTAGATGCAGTTAGTGCTGAAGTGATGTACTTTACGGCGGACAAACTTGGGCGTTGTCCTGCCAAGATGATTGGAGAAACGCTGAAATGAACGATGCCCCTGAAGGCCTCCAACAGCTTGGAGCTGCAGATGTTGCCCGCCTTATGAAGCTGTTGCCACACCGCTTTCCATTTCTTTTAGTCGATCGCATGTTTGACATGGATCGCGATGAATCAGCAGTTGGGCTGAAGAACGTAACCATCAACGAGCCGTTTTTTCAGGGGCACTTTCCAGAGTACCCAGTAATGCCAGGTGTACTCATCATTGAGGGGCTGGCCCAAACGGCCGGTGCGCTCTGTGTGCACAGTCTCGGCAAGAGCTACACCCCGCACCTCGTTTATTTTATGGGGATTGACCGAGCAAAATTCCGCAAACCGGTTGTGCCGGGCGACCAACTCTACTTTCATGTGCGAAAGATGCGTAGCCGTGGCCGGGCCTGGCGGTTCTTTGGCGAAGCTAAGGTTGAAGGCAAAACAGTCGCGGAGGCAGAAATTAGTGCAATGATCGTCGATAGCGAGGAAACGGCACACCTTCATGGCTAATGCTGACATTCATCCGATGGCAATCATCGAAGATGGCGCTAAAATTGGTAGCGGCTGCCGGATTGGTCCTTATTGCAAAGTCGATTCAAATGTTGTCCTAGGCGACAATTGTGAACTGATCTCACATGTCGTGGTTGCTGGTCTAACCACCATTGGCGCAGGTTCCAGGATCTTTCCCTTTGCTTCGATTGGTCATCAGCCACAGGACCTGAAATACCAGGGCGAAGCGTCCACACTTTCGATCGGAGAGCGTTGTACCATCCGTGAGGGCGTTACAATGAACCCCGGCACCGAAGGTGGCGGCCTGAAAACCACGATCGGCGACGCATGTGCTTTTCTGGCCAATTCGCATGTCGGCCATGATTGCATCATTGGTAGCAACGTTGTCTTCTCCAACAATGTCATGCTCGCCGGCCACTGCAATGTTGGCGACTATGCCATTATCGGCGGCGGAGCAGCTGTCATTCAATTTGCCCGCGTTGGTGCGCATTCCTTTGTCGGTGGAATGTCAGGCCTAGAGAATGATCTAATTCCTTACGGTATGGCACTCGGCAATCGGGCATATTTATCTGGCTTGAACATTGTCGGGTTGAGCAGGCGTGGCTTCTCCCGCGAAGACATTCACGATTTGCGACGAGCATATCGCCTCTTATTTGCTGATGAAGGCACGCTTAAGGAGCGTATGGATGATGTGGCTGAAAGTTTTAGCCAGCATCCTATTGTCCAGGAAATCCTGACATTCATCAAAGATGGCGGCAAGCGTTCGCTGTGCACACCAAGAGATGGCAATGACGGCTCTTGAGCCGAAACACACNACCATCAATCANGACAAGATTGGCATCCTTGCCGGTGCAGGNTCGGTACCNAGAGAAATAGCGGATGCCGCNATNAGTNCNGGCAGAGATGTCCACGTCATCGCNTTGCGNGACATAGCNGATGCGGANTTTNCTGGGGTGCCGCATACGGTGNTCGGACTGGGNCAGGTGGGTGCAATGCTNAGAGCGCTCANGGCCAACANGTGCAGACAGTTTATCATGTCTGGCTCACTTCAACGTCCCAGCCTTTGGAGCCTGGCGCCCGACTTAGGATTCTTCCTCAACTTGGGAACAATTATCNGATTAACGCGAGGTGGTGATGATACGATCCTGCGAAAAATCCTGGATTTCTTCAAGGCGAACGGCATGGAGCCCGTTGGCATTCCCGATGTTGCACCGTCACTGTTGGCAACTACGGGGCCATTGAGCTACGTCCCGGCAACAAGTGAGACGAGGAGCGACACAAAGATTGCATTTCGTTTGATCGAACGCCTGTCCGCCTTCGATGTTGGACAAGCCGTAGTTGTCAGGGANGGACAGGTTGTGGGCATCGAAGCAGCGGAGGGCACTGACGGTCTGNTACGCAAACTCAGCCAACAAGTNGATGCGCGTGGTGGTATCCTGGTNAAGGCTACAAAGCCGACGCAGGATCTTCGNGCCGACCTGCCAACCATCGGCCCNCGCACNGTCCAAGCTGCAGCNGCAATCGGGCTAGGNGCTATCGTTGTCGAGGCAGGCAGGAGCGTTATTGCGCAACGNCAAGCCACTGTTGCTGAGGCCAATCTTCACGAGATATGCATACTAGGGATGATCCGTGATCAAGCGGGTGACAATCCAGACCACGCACGCGCATCACGTCATTCTTACAGAAATGGACGCAAGGATGACGCGCAGGGCTCGGGCAGCGATACACAAACTGCAGCTCGTGCGCTACGCGAGATCATGGATTTTCAGACAACAGCCGCTGTCTGTGTCAGCCGGCAGCGCGTCCTCTCCGTCGCATTGGGAAAGCGTGTCAGCGAAATCATTGAGGATGCGAGTCTGATCAAACAGTGGGGGAATCGGCGTGGTAAACACCGCGGCGCTGCAATCGCCATTTCCGATGCGAAACACATATCCGCGGACCTGGTCACACAAGCAGCCGACATGGGCGTGCGCGAGATCGGTTACTACCGAAGCGATTACACGAAACAAGTGGAAGAGCTCAAAGATCAAGCCCGACAGCGCGGCATGGAAATACTGGATTTGAACAAATGCAGAAACTCTCCATCTTCATCGTAGTGGGCGAGCATTCTGGCGATGCCTTGGGCGCTCGCCTCATGGATGGTCTGTCGGCAGCGTACCCAGGTGATATATCGTACGCCGGTGTTGGCGGTGGCCNCATGGAGGAGCGCGGATTTCGATCAATCTTTCCCATTTCTGATGTTGCAGTCATGGGGCCGCTTGCGATCCTTTCCAAGCTGCCAAAGATTGTTCGGCGCGTGTATCAAACAGTCGATGCGGCGCTGGCTGCCAATCCAGATATTGTCATTATTATCGACAGCCCAGAATTCACGCATCCCATTGCAAAACGGATACGAAGGAAGCGACCCGACATCCCGATCGTTGACTACGTCAGTCCAAGTGTTTGGGCTTGGAGACCCGGTCGCGCGAAAAAAATGAAGCCTTATGTCGACCATTTGTTGGCGCTGCTTCCCTTCGAACCAGAGGCACATGAAACACTAGGCGGCCCGCCGTGTACCTATGTTGGACATCCACTCATCGAGAGGCTCGACTGGTTGCAGGNACTCAATCCTGAAGATCTACGCGCGCGTTTGCGGATAGCGGAAGATCGTATACCAGTTGTGGTTTTACCTGGCAGCAGAGGTTCTGAAATCGCGCGCCTCATGGATGTGTTTGGCGANGCCCTNAAAAAGACAGTGGGTCTTGGTCNTCCGATCGAGGTCTTGCTGCCGGCGGTGGATCATTTGAGAGACGAGATCGAGGCACGTTCATCAAAATGGGACGTGCCTACTCATATTTTGTCTGGCGAAGAAGACAAGTTNACCGCCTTCAAACTGGCGCNGGCGGCTCTTGCAGCGTCTGGCACTGTGACACTCGAATTGGGACTGGTCGGAACGCCGATGGTTGTCGCCTACAAGGTCGACGCAGTCGCCGCGCGACTAAGGTTCCTGGTCAATGTCCGCTCGGTCGTACTGTCAAATCTTGTCTTGGGAGAGAACGCTTTTCCCGAATACCTTCAGNAGGACTGCCAACCAGACCAGTTAGCTGACGCGATGTCAGNTATTCTNGTTGATGGCGCTGCCCGTGATAAGCAGCTTGCCGCNNTGGCAAGTGTCGCTGATCGCATGAAAGTCCCGCATGGCAATCCTAGCGATCTTGCCGCGCAAGTCGTACTTTCNATGTTGGAAAATCAATCTGAAGCATAGCCTGGATGCTTATGCTTCAGATCTATCANCTNGGATNCGGGCCCGCCTTNGCCGCGCTGGTCCAAAGGCACAAAGGCACGCTTGTTATCGCCAATATAAAGCTGGCGAGGGCGACCAATGCGCTGCTCAGGATCCTCAATCATTTCTTTCCACTGAGCGATCCATCCAACAGTACGTGCCACNGCAAACAGAACGGTGAACATCGAGACTGGGAAGCCCATCGCCCGCAGTGTGATACCTGAGTAGAAGTCGATATTCGGATAGAGCTTCTTCTCAATGAAGTACTCATCCTCAAGTGCGATTTTCTCAAGCTCCATCGCTACCTGTAGAAGAGGCTCATCCTTGACGCCCATCAGATCAAGAACTTCGTGGCAAGTCTGNTGCATGACCTTTGCGCGTGGGTCGTAGTTCTTGTAAACGCGGTGGCCAAAGCCCATTAGACGGAATGGATCATCCTTATCTTTGGCCTTNGCGACATACTCTGGAATGCGATCAACAGAGCCGATCTCTTCCAGCATGTTCAACGCGGCCTCATTCGCACCGCCGTGCGCCGGTCCCCACAGACAGGCAATGCCCGCAGCAATGCATGCAAACGGATTAGCACCTGACGAGCCAGCAAGACGCACGGTCGACGTTGATGCGTTCTGCTCGTGATCGGCATGCAAGATGAAGATTCGGTCCAGGGCCCGAGACAGGATCGGGTCAACNCGGTATGGCTCGCAAGGNACCGCAAAGCACATCTGCAGGAAGTTCGACGAATAATCGAGATCGTTACGTGGATAGATGAACGGCTGACCAATCGAGTACTTATAAGCCATCGCCGCAATCGTCGGCATCTTCGCGATCATGCGATGCGANGCGATCATGCGCTGGTTCTGGTCATTGATGTCGGTTGAGTCGTGGTAAAANGCNGAAAGCGCTCCAACCGTCCCAACCATAATGGCCATGGGGTGCGCATCCCGACGGAAGCCGGTAAAGAACCGAGTCATTTGTTCNTGCACCATCGTATGATTCGTGATGGTGTNCTCAAATTCCTCGTACTGCGCCCGTGTCGGCAGCNCACCATGCAACAGCAGATANCAGACCTCTACGAAGTTNGACCCTTCAGAGAGCTCGTCAATCGGGTATCCGCGGTAAAGCAGNGTGCCCTCATCGCCATCAATGTACGTAATTCGGGATACACAGTTNGCTGTGGACGTGAAGCCCGGATCGTAAGTGAAACAACCTGTGTCGCGATAAAGGCGTGTAATATCAACAACATCAGGTCCAACGGTTCCTGATCGAACCGGCANTTGGACNTCGTTACCCTTGAGTGAGATTTGGCCAGCTTTCGCTGACGTGTCGTGCACGTTCATTGCCTAACCCTTCCATCGAGCTTGTCATTGCCGCACCGGCGAGCGTGCAATGCAACATAATAAGTTGGTATACCACATTAGCTATTACAAAGCGGCGCATCTCACAAGTTCAACGGCTGNAAATTAACCCTGTCTTGCACGAAAATTGACCGATAAAACAAAGTCTAAGCGGACTGATCTTTGAGGCGGTCTAACGATTCTTGACGCCCGAGCACGGCCATGACGTCAAAAATCGGGGGAGATACGCTTTTTCCGGTCAATGCAGCGCGAATTGGGGGGCCAATTTTGCCTAGTTTCAGGCCCTCTCGCTCAAGGAACTCGCGGATAGCGCTCTCCGTCGACTCGGTCGTCCAGGGATCAAGATCAGCGAGTGCATCGCATAATTTGCTCAAATTGCTGCGCGCCTGATCATTCAAAATCTTAACCGCCTTGTCATCCAGCTCAAGTGGGCGTTGCGCGATCAGGAATGCACTGCCATCGACCAGATCATTGAGCGTCTTCGCACGCTCCTGCAGCGATGGGACGAGTGCTTCAAATGCCTCCCAACCCACGTCGGCATATTGATCTGCAAGCGCTTCGCCATTCTCGAGGTGAGGCAACAAAGCCTGGAAATCGCTTAGCAGGTCTTTTGGTGCCGCATTGCGAATATACTGGCTATTAACATCACCAAGCTTGTCAAAATCAAACCGTGCAGGAGACTTGCCGAGCCCATCAAAATCGAACCAGGCAATCATCTGCTCTTGAGTGAAGATCTCATCATCGCCGTGACTCCAGCCCAGTCGCACGAGATAGTTGCGCAGCGCTGCAGGTAGATAGCCCATCTCTTGATAGGCCTCGACGCCGAGTGCCCCATGGCGTTTCGAAAGTTTCGCTCCATCCGCGCCATGGATAAGTGGGACATGGGCAAAGACGGGTATCTGCCAGTCCAGGGCATTATAGATACAAATCTGGCGGGCAGCGTTGGTGAGATGATCAACGCCACGGATAACGTGCGTGATATCCATGTCGTGATCATCAACCACGACGGCCAAGTTATAAGTTGGCGTTCCGTCACTCCGTAGGATGATCAGATCATCCAAGCTGGAATTGGGAAAACGAGTCGCGCCCTGAACCTGATCATCAACCAGAGTCTCACCATCAAGGGGACTCTTAAGACGAATCGCGGGAGCAACGCCTGCCGGGGCATCAGAAGGATCACGGTCACGCCAGCGTCCATCATAGACGGGAGGGCGCCCCTCAGCTTCCGCTTGCTTGCGCATCTGATCAAGTTCATCCGGCGTGCAGTAACACTTGTAGGCCTGCCCTCGCTTCAGCAGTTCCTCAACAACCTCACGATGTCGGTCCACACGACTGAACTGAAAGATAGGCTCTTCATCTGGTGACAATCCGATCCAGTTAAGTCCATCAACAATGGCTTGAGTCGCGGCATCCGTGGATCTTTCTCGGTCGGTGTCTTCAATACGGACAAGATACTTACCGCCATGGCGGCGAGCATAAAGCCAATTGAACAGGGCAGTACGCGCCCCGCCAATATGTAAGAACCCTGTCGGTGAGGGTGCAAACCGCGTGACAACGTTGCCTTGCTTGTTTTGGGTGCTCATAACCTGCTATGCTGCCTGCTGATGAATATGGTGTGGGTCATTGGTGCGGTCGCTGTAGCACACTCACAAACAAGCGAGTAGTGGGCGCAGGTGTCACTTATGCAAATCCACATTGGCTCACGAAGTCGGATCGGCTTCGCGAATTGGAGAGTTCATTAGAATTGTGGCATCAACCGTCCATCGGCTTCTCGTCTCAGCGGACATCCTGAACCGTGAGCGTTCACGATGGTTCTTATGGGTGCCAGTCTGCTTTGCGATCGGTATTGCTGCCTACTTTGAACTGCGTTTCGAGCCAAGCCTCGCGTACTTAGCACTGCCGCTTGTCGGCACCATCGTGCTCATTTGCAGTCAACATCGAGTGCGCGCCAATCAACCGTTAGCAGTTGCGTTGATGCTCGTCGTCGCCGGTGCGTCTGTGTCCAAGTTGCGTACTATCTGAGTGGAGGCTCCCATTCTCGAGCGACCACTTTATGCAGCAGCGGTCGAGGGCATTGTCGAGTATGTTCAGCCGCGAAACTCCCGCGGGCCGCGCGTCACGCTGCGCGTTCGCTCAATCCAGCGACTAAGCGCCAAAGCAACACCGACGCGGATCAGAGTGAGGTTTCAAAAGCCACTGCCCCAACTGTCGCCCGGCCAGTTGATTTCGTTTAAGGCAACGTTGAACCCTTCGGCAGCACCAGCATTGCCGGGTGGTTACGACTTCGCCCGCGCCGCCTATTACAAATCAATAGGAGGTGTAGGTTTTGCTATCGGCAATCCGGTGGTCCGCGCCCCGCCCAAGGACATCCCACAACTTGTTGCCGTTGCCGCAACAATTCAGGCACTCCGCCAGAGTGTTGGCGCACGCGTGCGGGCAGTACTGGATGGTCAAACCGGTGCAATCGCAAATGCATTGATGATTGGAGAGCGAGGTCAAATTGAACGGGTTATTCTGGAGGCCTATCGAGACGCTGGCCTGTTGCACTTGCTTTCAATCTCTGGGCTGCATATGGCGATCATGGCTGGATCATTCTTCTTCGCCGTGCGTCTTCTCCTCGCAAACCTTGAGGCCGTCGCCTTACGCTTTGCGATAAAGAAGTGGGCGGCCTTCTCAGCGATCTTAGCGGCCACAGGCTATCTTCTGATTTCCGGTTCGACCCACGCTACACTTCGTGCTTTTGTCATGGTGTCCATCATGATGTTAGCCATCATGCTCGACCGGCCGGGATTGGCACTCCGCAATGTCGTGATAGCGGCCATGGGCACCCTCATTGTCTCGCCGGAAAGCCTCCTGCACGCTGGTTTCCAAATGTCGTTTGCAGCTGTGACCGCACTCATAGCGACTTATGAGAAATTTCGAGACCGTCGCGCCAACAAGGAAAGTATGACGAGCACATGGTTACTAACTAAGGCCTTTTGGTTTTTAATCGGAATCATTGGATCGACCGTTATTGCAAGCGTCGCCGTGGCCCCCATTGCAGCCTTCCACTTTCACAAGAGCCAGCAGTTTGCCGTGTTGGCGAACTTGATTGCAGTGCCTGTCTGCAACCTCTTTGTTATGCCAGCCGCGTTGCTGGCGTTCCTGCTCATGCCTCTCGGTTTGGAAGCCATCCCCCTCACAGCAATGGGATATGGAATAGATGTGATGACTTGGTGTGCGGTCCGCGTTGCTGCACTCCCAGGAGCGGTGGGGAATGTTCCGGCCTTCTCAACCCTTGCCTTCGCCATGATTGTCTTAGGTGGTCTATGGCTATGTCTATGGCAGAAGTTATGGCGCTGGTTCGGTCTTGTTTTGATTCTTTCAGGCGTGGCGCAAGCCCAAGACCGGCAGCGACCGGACCTACTCGTTGGCCGAGAGGTGCGCTTGGTGGCGCTGCGCCAAGCTGATGGCAAACTCGCCATTAATCGCGGTCGACGTGCTAAATTTGAGCTTGAGCAGTGGCTGGCACATGAGGGCGATCCACGATCTGTAGCTCAGATCCAAAACCGAGCTGGGTTCAAGTGCGACAGCAGCGGGTGCATCTCGACATTGGAGAAGCAATACGTCGCAATATCCAATCATCCAATTTCACTCAATGACGACTGCATCCGGGCGGTCGTCCTAGTGCTGCCATATCCAAGACCGGCCAGATGCGAAAACAAGCGGGCAATCGTGTGGGATTACTGGGACCTACGTTACAATGGAACTCATACCTATCGAACCGGCGCGGATGGAACTCTTCACATCATGACTGTCGCTGCCTACAGAGGCGATCGCCCATGGTCGCAAAGTCATCGACGAAAAGGCCGCCGGTCTCGCTACGTAAAGCGGCGAACAGCCCCTGGGAGTTCGCGACTCCCACAATTCGCAGCACAACAGCGCTTACAAGCGGGTGGCAAACAGTCCGAACGCCCGGAAGAAGAGGGTGACGATTTTGCTTTCGATCGATTCTAGAGCCCGATCGTTTCAGATGGAAGCGCTAGGCTCATCCAGCTGAAACGTGAATCGGTCTCTGAACTTATTGAGTAGAACAAGATTCACGTTCCGGCCAACAAAGTGAGCAAGTTGAACGATGCTTCCATCCGTAACGATCTTGTTCTAGTAGCGGCGACTGAGTCGCCAACGAAACGAGCTTTCCGATCAAAGTATAATCGCCTAATAGCGCCGAATGAGACCCACAAGCCGCCCCTGCACATGCACACGTCCAGGTTCAAAGTATCTCGTTTCAAACTCGGGATTGGCAGCTTCTAACGCCAGTTGCCCATCACGCTTGCGCAGGCGCTTGAGCGTCGCTTCTTCCTGATCGACGAGCGCAACGACGATATCGCCATTCTCTGCCGTATCACAACGCCGAATAATAACGGTGTCGCCGTCATGGATGCCCACATCGATCATGGATTCTCCACGCACCTCAAGGGCGTAATGCTCACCACCTGTTAGAAGATCAGGCGGGCATGCAATGTCGTGCGTATGATTCTCTATGGCTGATATCGGGACGCCAGCAGCAATCCGCCCCATCACAGGTACAGAGATAGTTCGGCTATCGACCACCGTCGAAGACGGCATCAGGCGCTCGCGTGCCGTCTCACTAACTCCACCATCTATGACACTAAGTTGAGGCCGTTCCGTCGCTGCTTCATCGGATCCAGGCAACTTCAAAACCTCAAGTGCGCGCGCGCGATGAGGCAGCCGGCGAATGAAACCACGTTCCTCCAAAGCCTTGATCAGTCGATGAATCCCAGACTTTGATTTAAGCTGCAGCGCGTCTTTCATTTCGTCGAACGAAGGTGGCACACCCGCATCCTGAAGGCGTTCGTGAATGAACATCAGCAGATCTTTTTGCTTCTGCGTCAGCATGTTTGTCTCCTGGTGCTAGTCACGCTCGAGAGTGGCTCCAAGTGAATACAAAACGAGAACTCTTCAATATAGTCTATAAATGTTCTTTTTAAGTTCTGCAACTGTTTCGCAAAAACCATCGCTGAGTGTGTTCAAAAATCAATCCTCGTGATCGATACTTGATCACCAGGAGCGCGTGCAGGATCAAGTGGAGGACGGACAATGAGCACATCGGCTTCAGCGAGCGGCGATAACAGCGAGCTATCCTGAGACCGTACCGGTGCGACGGATAATGTGCCATCTGGCTCAGTTCGTGCCACTCCACGCATATAGTGTTCACGAGGTCCGTTGGCTGTTACGGGCACGGACAGCTTTGCTGACATCGATGGCAAAGCCGTATCTGCGCGCCCAAGCAGGCGCAATATCAACGGTACAATGAAAACCCAGGTGCAGATCAGTGATGAAACAGGATTGCCGGGTAGGCCGATTACGAAAGTCTGAGCAAGGCGCCCGAACATGAGAGGTTTGCCAGGCCGCATAGCAATCCGCCAAAAATCGAGAGACATGCCCATGTCTTGGAGAACCGGAGCGACAATGTCGTGATCTCCAACCGAGGCCCCGCCGATTGTTACGAGAACATCCATGTCGCGGGCACGCTCACACAGTGCAGTGAGATCTGCGCGATCATCCTTCGCAATACCTAGGAAGTGGGCTTGGCCCCCAGCGCGCTCCACTATTGCGGCAATGCCAAATGGGTTTGAGCATACAATCTGATCCGGACCCGTTGGTTGACCCGGTAGAACTAATTCATCGCCGGTCGCAATCAGCCCAACAGTTGGCTTCCGATGCACGTGGAGTGAGGCATGTTCCATAGCAGCCGCCAGCGTGATGTCACGAGAGGTAAGCATCTTCCCTGCTGTAATGAGTGGCTGCCCCTCTTGAAAATCGAATCCGCGTTGCCGGATGTGCCCAGCCTCAGGAACACACTCATTGATGATGACTTCATCACCATCGCGCGTGGTGTCCTCTTGGATGATGATGGTATCAGTGCCAGCCGGAACAGGGGCACCGGTGAAAATACGAACCGCCTGTCCGCTCTCAACTTCTTGGTGAAACCCATGCCCCGCAGCGGATTCGCCGATCACGCGCAGCCGAGACGGAAATGATTTGATGTCGTCGGCCCGAACCGCATAGCCGTCCATGGCAGAAACATCGAACGGGGGCTGTGTACGCAGAGCCTTCAGATCCTCGGCCAGCACACGGCGGTCAGCCGATAGGAGTTCGACAGTCTCCGCCTCGGTCGCAACCGCATCGTCAAGTATGCGAGAGCGAGCCTCGTTAACGCTTAAGGGCGCCATCGTTTCAATTGTCTCCGCTGGTGTCGGCCTCGAAATGCCCAGAACGGCCACCACTCTTTTCAATGACGCGCACACCAGCGATCACCATGGAGCGATCGACAGCCTTGAGCATATCGTAAAGCGTGAGGCAGGCGACAGTAACAGCCGTCAGCGCTTCCATCTCGACACCAGTCTGGCCATTGACACGTACCTCGCTTGTCACGCGCAAACCGACACGTTCGTTCAATTCTTCGAAGTCGACATCGACCTTCGACAATGCCAGCTGATGACAGAGGGGGATAAGGTCATGCGTGCGTTTGGTCGCCATAATCCCAGCAATGCGGGCGGTTGCGATCACATCGCCCTTCTTGGTCTGACCGGACCGTAGGAGATCGAGCGTCTCCTGTTTCATCTCGATGCGGCCCTCAGCGCGTGCGTTGCGTTGCGCAATCGGCTTGTCGCCAACATCAACCATCTGCGCTTCGCCGCGCTCATTGATATGACTGAGACCTGACATCACGCGGCCTGGCCATTGAGTAGGGCATGTGTTGCTGACTGTACGTCTGCTTTCCGCATTAAGCTCTCGCCAACGAGAAACGTGCGAACTCCACTCCGTGCTAGCCGTTGGACATCCTCGTGGTTCGAAATGCCACTCTCTCCGATCACGATTCGATCATTTGGCACTTGAGGCGCAAGTCGTTCGGTCGTTTCCAATGTTGTCTCAAAAGTACGGAGGTTGCGATTGTTAATGCCAATCATGCGGCAGTTGATCTTGAGCGCGCGCTCCAGTTCGGCATCATCATGGACCTCGGCAATCGCATCCATGTTCCAGTCGATAGCGGCAGCAGCCAATTCCTGCGCCATGACATCATCCACCTGGGCCAGGATAATCAAAATGCAATCCGCACCCCAAGAGCGTGCCTGAGGCACCTGATAGGTATCGATCATAAAGTCCTTGCGTAACGCCGGCATACTGGTTGCAGAACGCGCCGCGCCTAAGAACTCTGGGGCACCTTGGAACGAAGGGGTATCAGTCAGAACAGAGAGGCACGCAGCACCGCCCTTTTCATAGGCAGTTGCAAGCGAAGGCGGGTCAAAGTCTTCTCGAATGAGGCCTTTCGACGGACTGGCCTTCTTCACCTCAGAGATCAAGGCAAACCCACCGCTCTTCATTTTGGCTTCCAGTGCGCCTGCAAAAGGTCGGACTGCATTAGCTTCTCGCGCCTTCTGTTCAATATCTGCCAGCGACTGTTCAGCCTTCGCTGCTGCCACTTCTTCGCGCTTGTAAGCTGTGATTTTATTTAGGATATCGTTCATGGTGCGGGACCATAACCCAGCCTGCAAAAAAGCGGTAGTCTTACCGTTTAGCGAATATGGATCATAGAGTGGGAATTGTTTAGATGAGTGTTCATACAACTCAAGTTGGCGAAATTGCTCACGTTGAACTCGCCAGACCACCGGCGAACGCAATGGTGCCAGAGTTCTTGAATGAGATTTCCGCACAGTTTCTCGCCCTTGCTCAGGATCCAATGGTTAAGGCGATTGTCCTCAAGGGCAACGGTCGTGTTTTCTCTGCAGGTATGGACTTGAAGGCTGCCGCATCCGCTTACGATGCTGCAGCATCAGATCAGCTGTTGTTAGGATTCAATAGGGCCTTTGGAGCAGTCTATGGCTGCTTGAAGCCAGTTATTGGTGCCTTGAATGGTCATGCCATAGCAGGGGGAATGGTGCTGGCGCTTTGCTGTGACTATCGCATCGCAACGAACACCAAGGCACTATTTGGATTGACCGAAGTGCGTGTCGGTGTGCCGTTCCCGGAAGTGGCCTACAACATTATCCAGGACCAACTGCCATCAACAACCTTGCGCCGGCTCATCCAGTTTGGCCAAAACATCAGTTCCGACACCGCACTTGCGTGGGGCGCCGTCGATGAAAGTGCTGAGCCAGACCAAGTCGTCGATAGAGCGCACCTAAAAGCAGAAGAATGTCTCAGCATCCCATCTCGAGGATACTCCGCCGTAAAGCTGCAACTGCGCGGCCAAGTTATTGAGCGAAATGCGCAGCTGATTGAAAAAGAGAATGATCGATACCTAGGTCATTGGCTCGATGATGCCGCACGCCAAGCCGCAACCAACGTGCTAGAAGGTTCGGCATAATTGTCGGCGCACCGCGTGGATAGATTTTGCGCAGCGCCCATTGCAGTCTCCGATGCACCAACCGAAAGCTCCGTATCATGTCGGCAGAAAATACCGCTGCTAGCCGTCCTGCGCGACGTATCGATGGGCCAGAAGCCTGGTTCCGACTGTTCGTCTCGATCATTCTCGGGACTGTTGGCGCTGTAGGTATGTGGGCAGTGGTGGTTGTGCTGCCAGCCGTGCAAACCGAGTTTGGCGTTGATCGAGCAGACGCATCAATGCCGTACACCGCGACGATGGTTGGTTTTGCTCTCGGCAATTTCCTAGTTGGGCGCTACGTAGACCGTCTGGGTATAACGATCCCGGTTATCGGTGCCGCATTGATGCTCGGTGCTGGACTTGTCCTTGCTGCATTCACGACTGATATCTGGCAGTTTACAATCGTCCAGGGCGTCTTGATCGGTCTCGGAACATCGGCAACGTTCGGTCCGCTCATGGCGAGCATTTCGCATTGGTTCGAACGCCGACGCGGCATCGCAGTCGCTGCGGCCGCAAGTGGTAATTATCTAGCGGGAACGATCTGGCCAGTTTTCATCCAGCAGGCAGTTGCTACGGAAGGCTGGCGAACAACTTACATCGGCATCGGGATCATCTGCGTCTTGGTCATGATCCCGCTCAGCTTGCTATTGCGTGGCAGGCTTCCCGAGGCCACCACAACGCAACATGCATCCGGAACGCCTTCCCCGGGACAGCGTGTGTCGGCCGGCTTTTCGCCCACGACACTTCAGGTGCTCTTGATCATCGCCGGTATCGCATGTTGTGTGGCGATGTCGATGCCACAAGTTCATATCGTCGCCTATTGCGTTGATCTCGGTTACGGTCCGGCTGCAGGCGCTGAGATGCTATCTATTATGCTCGGTGGCGGTGTAATTAGCCGTCTGATCTCTGGCATGATTGCGGATTATATCGGCGGTGTCCGAACGGTTATTCTTGGCTCCGTCCTGCAGTGTATCGCGCTGACACTATTCTTACCCTTCAATGGTCTGGTTTCACTTTATGTCGTCTCTCTCTTGTTCGGCCTATCACAAGGCGGGATCGTGCCGAGCTACGCCATTATCGTGCGTGAATACCTGCCTGCTCGCGAAGCTGGGCAGCGTGTTGGCTTGGTCGTTATGTCGACAGTCTTGGGTATGGCGCTGGGCGGATGGATGTCCGGATGGATCTTCGACCAGACAGGGTCCTATGCCATGGCATTCTTCAATGGAATTGCCTGGAATGTCCTCAACATCTCCATAATGTTGATGCTCCTGTGGCGCGCGCGGGACCCCAAATTCGCAGCGGCCTAGCAACAGTAGCCAATGTGACTGATAGGGGGCAATGTGGTAAGACGCAGCGGTGGTTCAGGATTTGATACGACAGTTGAGACCTCGCAGACGGCGCGCGAGGTCGCCTCGTTTGGAACAGCAACGATCCTAACAGGTATCGTTTCGATGGTAGCACTCGTCTTCTCAGGACTGAGCCTTTACGAGACCGTCCTGAAACAAGCCAATCTCCACCTCTATGTACCCGACACGATAGCCTACACGCGCGATCCAAACGGTAGTTTCGAAGTCATTGTTGTTCCCGTGACAGTCGCCAATAGTGGCGCCCGGGATGGTGTGGTTTCGGCATTGAAACTCCAGGTCAAGAACCAGGAGACGGGGCGCACGCGCGATTTTTCAGCGAGTTTTGTGGCGGCCCCTGGATATTTCTCCATCAAAGAAGACTATGCGAAAGGTCAGAGTCGGCCCAAGTCAGCATTCGCCCCACTCAACATCGCAGGTCGTAGCGCCTTTACCGGAACAATTCTGTTCTATCCGAAGGACTACAGCAAAGACCGAGTTGTGCCGGGTGCCAGCAAATTTTCGATGACTTTGACAGCCACTATGGATGCCGTACAGGACATGGGCGCAATTGATCGATTTTGGTCAACTGATATTGAGCCCGTCAACTTCACAGCCAACCTCCCGATCGTATCGCGCTTCTTTGATGGTCAGATGATATCTGGCTGGTCTGTGCGCCTGTTTGTGGAAAATGAGAGTGCAAACTAAGCCCTGAATATCTGTGTGAGGCTTATGCACATGCATTGGCACATAAAAAGGAACCTAGATGCAGGTCATTCACGTACCAGGTGCGGGCTGGTTATCCAAGTCTTCGCCGAAGCAAATGACGTTGCCATCCGGATCCGTTACTTCAAACTCGCGCATGCCGTAATTGGTATCTCTGATCGGCTTTGAGAGCTTGATACCCTTATTTTCAAATTCCTGAGCCAATTCTGCCAGTTGCGCGGCGTGAATATAGGCGCTCCATAGGCCGACTATTGGCGTGCGCGGACCAATCCAGCTATCGACAAATAGCTGGCTTGTGTCAGGACGAAAGATGCCGAAACGGGCAGCGTCACAACCTTCTTCGACGACTGCAAAGCCAAGTTGATCTCGATAGAATGCCCGAGCACGTTCATAGTCAGAAGCTGCAAGAACTGGGTTCGAGCCAATTAGGACTGGCTGTTTACGCGGCTGCATTTGTAATCTCGATCAAACGATCAAGCGCGGATTGTGCTGCACCACTCTGAATGGCTTCGGCTGCCACCTCTACCCCTTGGGCCAGATTGCCAGACTTACCCGCAACCACAAGCGCGGCAGCGGTGTTGAGCAGCACAATGTCTCTGAACGGACCCTTCTTATCGGCAAGCACATCACGTATTGCTGCGGCATTAAACGCCGCGTCACCACCAACGAGATCTGAGAGACGTGCCGGCAGCAAACCGGCATCAGCTGGCGTAACCTCAAAGGTCTTTACCATTCCGCCTCTCAGTTCTGCGACGCGGGTCGCACCGGTTGTCGTCATTTCGTCCATACCATCGTGGCCATGCACGACCCAGACATGGTCACTACCAAGGTTGTTGAGGACGTGAGCAATTGGCTCAACAAGATCAAGACTGTAAACGCCAACGATCTGTCGTTTAACGCCAGCTGGATTGCAGATCGGCCCGAGCACGTTGAAGATTGTCCTGACGCCAAGTTCTGCGCGCACTGGTGCCCAATGCTTCATTGCCCGATGATGCAACGGCGCCCACATAAAGCCGACACCAGCGTCTTCAATGCACTTACTGACAACTTCTGGTGTGATGTCTAGCTTGACACCGAGTGCCCCTAGTACATCAGAGGCACCTGACTTTGAAGAAACAGAACGATTGCCGTGTTTTGCGACCTTGATCCCGGCACCCGCTGACACGATTGCTGCGCAGGTTGATACATTGTAGGTGCCGTGACTATCACCACCAGTTCCGACGATATCAACGGCACCATCCGGCGCGCTAACACCCGTCATATGCGCCCGCAGGAACTCGGCCGCGCCAGTAATCTCTTCTACCGTCTCACCGCGCACACGCATCGCCATCAGGAATGCGCCCATTTGTGCAGGTGTTGCCTCGCCTGACATCATAGCGCCGAGAGCGATTTGGATTTCGGTGCGAGTGAGAGAGGCGCCTGTCGAAACCTTCTGCACCAGGCTGCGGAGATCATTTTCTGACATCTTTGGATGCTCTGACGTTAGATTAGATAGCTATGCTGCTTTGCGGCGGTTCGACTTGAACCCAGCAGCTTTCAAAAAGTTGGAGAGCATGTCATGACCAGCCTCGGTTGCTATGCTCTCCGGGTGAAACTGGACGCCATGCACGGGATGCTTCTTGTGCTGCAGCCCCATAATCACACCATCAGAAGTTTCCGCTGTGATCTCGAAGCAGTCCGGGAGTGACTCACGTTCCACCGTCAATGAGTGATAGCGGGTGACTTCAAGATCCTGCGGCACACCTTCAAACATTCCCTTATCGAAGTGGCGAACCTTCGAAAGCTTACCGTGCATGGGAACAACCCGGATGATCTTACCCCCGTAGCATTGGCCAATCGACTGATGGCCGAGGCAGACACCCAGAATAGGAAGTTTGCCGTTTGCTTCCTTAATGAGTTCCAGGCAGATGCCTGCCTCATTCGGTGTGCACGGCCCTGGAGAAAGCACAATAGCCTTGGGCTTGGTCTTTAGAGCATCCCGAACGGAGATCTTGTCGTTGCGCACGACATCGCAGGTCGCGCCCAACTCCCCCAGGAAGTGAACGAGATTGTAGGTGAAGCTGTCGTAGTTATCGATCAGTAAAAGCATGATGATTGATCTAGAGGTTGATTGCGTCGACAGTCAAGCAAGCTGCTTGGGCGTAATGAATTGCACGAGGTGACCACCTGCTTGTGACAAGCTTCGCCAACTCTCGGCCTGAAATGAGATCCGGGCAAGAGCTGCTGTTGGAAATTTGGTTGCGATACGCGCCAACGCATCGCCTTGTGCAGTTTTAGCCAGCTGTAGCGTAAGCATTTGCATACCTGGATTATGGCCCAACAACATTAATGAGCTGATTTCGTCTTCGACTGTCGCAATACATTGCAGCAGTGCAGATGGCGGAGCCTCGTATATCTTGCGGGAATATACAACTGACATCTCATTTTCATGAGCATCAGGAAACGCGAGGTCGAGAGTTTGGCGTGTCCGCACAGACGAAGAGCACAGGATAATCGCAGGATTCATCGCGTTGTCCTGCATATATTGGCCCATCATTGGCGCTGCCCTTTGGCCACGCGCGTTGAGCGGTCTGTCATGGTCGTCGAGATCTAAATCAGACCAGCTGGATTTGGCATGACGAAAGAGAAAGAGTTCGCGCATTGCATTATTCCGGATACCAATCTCTCAACCCTATGCCATGCACTGACTACGCGAATTGCCCGCGATTGCTACCTGCATCGTCGCTAGATGTTTTTCCGCCAGCAAAGCGGACTGCCTCTTCGGCTGCGCGTACCAGAGCCTTGGCTTTGTTGATGCATTCCTGCTGCTCGCTCTCTGGAACGGAGTCGTAGACCAGTCCTGCTCCAGCCTGAACATGCATTGTGCCATCTTTCACGAGTGCGGTTCGCAGAACAATGCACGTATCCATATTACCGTCGGCAGAAAAATAACCGACACACCCCGCATAGGGGCCACGCTTATCCTTCTCCAGTTCGTCGATAATTTCCATCGCCCTGACTTTGGGCGCTCCAGACACAGTACCCGCAGGGAAGCCTGCCATTAGCGCATCGATCGCATCATGCTTCTCGTCCAACTTGCCGATCACGTTGGAAACAATATGCATTACATGACTGTAGCGCTCGATAATGAACCGCTCTGTTACCTCGATACTCCCGATCTCTGCGACGCGGCCCACATCATTGCGACCGAGATCAAGAAGCATCAGATGCTCAGCCCGTTCCTTCGGGTCTGCGAGCAACATCTCAGCAAGATGATTGTCTTCTTTGGTCGTCTCGCCGCGCCGCGCGGTGCCGGCGATTGGTCGAATGGTAACTTCTCCATCTCGAACCCGCACCAGGATTTCAGGGCTGGAGCCAACCAAAGAAAACTCATTGAAATCGAGATGGAACAAAAAAGGAGACGGGTTCGTTCGTCGAAGGGCGCGGTACAGCGAAAAAGGCGGTAGCGGGAACGGCGCGGAAAACCTCTGTGACAGCACGACCTGAAACACGTCGCCCGCTTTGATGTATTCCTTCGCCTTCTTTACCATCGCAAGGTATTCGTGCGGTGCGGTATTCGAGACGGGTTCTGCAGCTGCGAGCCGACCATTGTGATGCGTAGACATGCCATGTTCGATTGGCATCTCCAACGACTTGATAACACTTCGCAAGCGACGCTTGGCTGCTGCGTATGCTTTCTCCGAAGTGGTCTTGCCATCCGGCCGCACAGGAGTAACCACTGTCAACTCGTCTTTGACGGCGTCGAATATCACCATCAAGGTTGGACGAATGAGTAGGCTGTCGGGCACGCCCAGCGCATCTGGGTTTTGGTCAGGCAGATGTTCAACCAGGCGAACCGTGTCATACCCCATATAACCAAAAACACCGGCGGCCATCGGCGGCATACCTTCAGGAACATCAATTGATGATTCCGCCAGGAAATCGCGCAGCGCATCGAGCGTTGGCTTATTTAAAGCCTTGAATGCTTTGGGCTTGCGCGCCGGATTGCGGTTGATCTCGGCCAGATTCCCTTGCGCGCGCCACACCACATCTGGCGCCAACCCGATAATTGAGTAACGGCCACGAACGGCGCCACCTTCGACAGATTCAAGCAGAAACGACATCGCCTGATTCTTGGCGAGTTTCATGTATGCGGAAACGGGAGTCTCAAGATCCGCTACAAGTTTCGTGCTGACCAACTGGGCTTTGCCTGCGCTAAAGATCTCCTCGAATTCCGCCTGCCGCGGCTCAAGTTCGATAGCGTTGCTTTGGCGGCGATCACTCACTGTGAGGATTCCTCATATCAACATGGCCGCTGTCCTGCGTGCCGAACTGAAAATTGGTTCAGTCAAAATAGATCAAGGAGCGTGCAGTTGGAACCTCATTAGGGGGCAAACTCTCGAAAACAGCCACAAATGAGGATGTCATAAACGACCAAGAACTAGGACACGAGGGCTTGCCTTGCTTGAATCCAGCGATCTAATGCTAGCATAAGCCCATCGCACGCTTGCCACCGGATTAATAGCCGCGAGGCGTGATGCCAACCGTCTGATCAATCAATTGCTGATTGAGCTCGACACCCATCCGTTTGCGCAAGGCCCCAACATATTGGGCAATCGTATCGGTGCGCAATTGGCCTAGGATCTCCTCATCGAGCCGCTCTTCGTCTTCCTTCTTGCCGGCTTTGGCAGCCTTGATGTCTTTAACGAGGAATACAACTCGCGTTTTACCATCAGTCGAAACTGTCGACGCGGCTTCACCCTTCTTCAACGTGAATGCCCGGCGGACACCAGCAGCTGTAACGTCTGGCAAACTATCGTTGCGCTTGAAAGCCGGAGAGGTCTTAACTTCACTGCCCGCCGTCTTAGCAACCTCAGCAAATGGCGTTCCGGCTTTGATCTTCTCGACCAACGACTTGGAGAGTTTGCTGACCTCAGACTTGGTCTGGTTCTCCGCCCAAAGCTTCTTCACACCGTCAGTGACAGTATCGTACGGCTTCTGTGTCGACTTATTCACCTTCAGAACGCGGACCCAGGCGCAGCCTCCGTCTTCCAGTTCGACGATCTCATTTTCGACGCCGACAGAGCTCCCGTAAGCTGTAGAAATGATGTTCTGGCTGCCACCGAACTTAAATGCCGGCTTGCCATCCGAGCCATTTCCATTGCGCTCAACGTTGGAAACATTCTTGTAGGTAATTCCCAAAAGATTAGCGATTTCTTGCAACGACTTGCCTGCAAGACGATTGTCTTCGACCTGGTCTTGCAACTTGCGGATTTCACCCGGCGCTTCCAATTCAGCAAGTCTATCTCGCAGTCGGTCCTTCACCTCTTCAAACGAAGGAACCTTGCCCTCCTGAACTTCAGTGACTTTCAAAAGCACTGGGGAGAAGCGGCCAACCACGACGTCAGACACCTTGTCTTTTACCAAAGCAAATGCTGCATCTCTGATCTTGGGATCGATGAGTTGGGACTTTGTTACCGTCCCCAAGTCTATGTCTGTGGCACTTGCTCCATTCGCCTTAGCCACCTCCTCAAAGCTATTACCGCTCTTGATCTCAGCTAGGGCCTTCTCGGCAGTGGCTTTATCCTTCAACGAGAGCTGCAACACTTTGCGACGTTCTGGAACCGAGTAGCTGTCCTTGCGCTTCTCGTATTCATCCTTCAACGCCTGATCGCTGAATGACAGTTTTTTTGTGGCATCTTTGGCCGTGATCATGAGGACCTCGACTTGGCGAGTCTCAGGATTCATGAACTGAGCCTTGTTGTCGTCGTAAGTCTTTCGCAAATCGGTCTCGGCTGGCTCGCCAATTTTTAAAGACTTGACCGGGTCAATCGAAAAATATTCGATGACACGTTCTTCGCCGCGATATGTGCGTATCAAGTCTGACAGAACCTTGGGTACAGTGACATTCTCCAACATCGAGCTGGTCAACTGCTCACGCACCGTATCTTGTCGGCGAGAATTCAAAAAATATTCTTCCGTTGCGCCAACGCGGTAGAGAATCCCCTGTAGGCGCTGGGGATCAAACTGTCCGTCGGCGCCCTGAAAAATTGGATCTTTTCGAACTGAGTCCTCAACCGCCTTCGAGGTAATGGACAGATCCAGCTCTTTCGCATGATTATCGACGGCACGAGCGCCAATCATGGTCTCTAGAACCCGGTTTTCGAGACCGAAAGCGCGTGCTTGCGTTGGTGTTAGGCGACGACCAAATTGCCTGGACATCGTATCAAGCTGCTGCTGGTACTCCTGACGGAATTCTTCAGATCCAATATCGTTGCCGCCTATCGAGGCAACGACGGACCGCCCCACTCCAGTAATGACATCCGCCACGCCCCACACGGCAAAACTCAGTACGAGAAGTGCGATGAGGACTTTGGCAAAAATACCAGCAACATTCTTGCGGATAGTTTCGAGCATGAATTGACCGTCCGTTGTGGCAGCAACCCGTCTCTTCCGGATATCAAGGACGGCATTCTGCAGGTGACTTTTGCCAGCAATTTGCGGTTTTAGCGGTTGAAATCAACCCCGTTCGCGCGAATTGCCAATTCCCGGGCGCCTGTTTGGTCACTTTCCCGCTGGTCAACTGACCCACCAGAGGTGTATCTCACCGCCAGAGAATGGCACTTCAGCAGGAAAATGCACGTGATTAAGCCACTTGTCGCCGGTAACTGGAAAATGAATGGCCTGTCTGCGGCCTCGGAAGAAGCCGCCGCTGTAAAAGCCGGTCTTCAGTCAATGAACTGCAAAGCGGACGTGATGATTTGCCCACCAGCAACATTGCTGGCTTCGCTCGCGAACGAACTGGGCGATGCCGTTCTTGTTGGAGGGCAGGATTGTCATATCAATGTCAGTGGGGCACATACAGGCGATATTTCGGCTGAGATGATCAAGGATGTTGGTGGGGCATCGGTCATCGTCGGCCATTCAGAGCGTCGCGCTGACCATGGCGAGCTTAGCCGGCATGTACTTTCGAAGGCCGAAGCGGCACATCGAGCGGGCCTGCAAGCTATTGTATGTATCGGTGAAACAGCCGGCGAACGCCAGTCCGGACGAACACTTGAAGTTGTATCGCGCCAATTGGCCGGATCCATTCCAGACGGTGCCAATTCCGAAAATACTGTGGTTGCCTACGAACCCGTCTGGGCAATCGGGACAGGCCTTACGCCGACCATTGATGATGTTGCCGAGGTGCATGCCGCAATAAGAAAATATCTGGCAGAGCGGTTCGAAGATGGCGCAAGATTCCGTATCCTATACGGTGGCTCGGTCAAGCCTTCCAATGCTGCGGAGCTGATGAGTGTCGCCAATGTAAATGGCGCGTTGGTCGGTGGTGCTAGTCTTAAAGCGACTGACTTTATCGGTATAGCCAAGGTTTATTCTTAACGATCAGGCTTTAAGTATTTTGAATGCGGGGTGACCGCGGTGGATGGAGACACTCTGAGAGACAGAATGGTATGCCGTATCGCAGCCTGTTAATAAGCGTGGTCTTGGCGCCCTTCATGGTAAACGTCGCAGCTGCCAAGACGACAGAGAAAGACAAAGCCAATCAAGTCTGTCAGCAATACCAGGAAGAGTTGACCAGCCTGGACACGCCGGAGCTTCGTGCAAGATTAAAGGAAGATCCGCGGGCAGTGGGTGCGAGCCTTGATCAAGCGGAAATCTCCAAAATTCGCAGGCTAATCGAGCTGGATGAGTTGGTCATGTTCCAATGCCGTATCGGATTGAAACCATTGCAGACCGCCAGCAATTCAAGTCTGAATTCAGCAGTACAGCAACTGGCGACTTTGCCAGCGTTGCCCGTCCGAAAACCAAAGCTAAAGCGGCGCTGGCCGTCGGCGAGTTTTATTGTCCCCTTGCCAACACGCCGATCTAATGCCAAATGATTTCAGGTACGTTTGATTTATCGCGACGACCCCTTCGGGCAAGCGGAAATTCAGCGATAACTGACCAGATTTCCCAACTCAAAGGTCTCTGCCATGATTGAGGTCCTCCTCATCATCCATCTTATCATCTGCGCGGCAATGGTCGGCGTTGTGCTTCTTCAGAAATCTGAAGGTGGCGCACTGGGCATCGGCGGTGGCGGCGGTGGCGGCGGTTTCCTAACCGGCCGAGGCACGGAGAACCTTTTGACGCGAACAACAGCCGCGCTCGCAGCTGCCTTCTTCGCAACCAGCATATTNTTGTCAATTCTGTCTGGACGNCCNGAAAANCCACAATCACGNTTCACGGCGCCTGCGGCTAATCAGCAACAAGCACCGACTAGTGGTGGCCAGGGNGGCAGTGCACCAGCCGGCGGCAGCCTGTTGGATCGNTTAAATAGTGGTCAGGCAGGCCAGAGATTGCCGACNGTTCCGCAGAACCAGTAAGCNGTCGCTNACCTAANGCGTTCACTGAGCAGGTGAAANTCTGCGCNGACGTTNCGTNGATAGTGCTGAATTGCCGCTTCGAATCAANCGACCACTCGTGTANTGAAACAAGCCCATGCAACGGTACATTTTCATTACCGGCGGCGTGGTTTCCTCACTTGGCAAGGGCCTCGCATCGGCCGCTCTCGGCGCGCTTCTTCAGGCGCGCGGGTATAGCGTGCGTCTGCGCAAGCTAGACCCCTACCTNAATGTTGATCCGGGCACGATGAGTCCGTATCAGCACGGCGAAGTCTTTGTAACCGATGATGGTGCAGAGACGGATCTNGATCTCGGTCACTACGAGCGCTTTACAGGTGTTCCGGCTCGTAAATCTGACAATGTCACCGCAGGACGTATTTACCAGAACATCCTGTCCAAGGAACGCCGTGGCGACTACCTCGGNGGCACGGTGCAGGTCATTCCGCACGTGACGGATGCGATCAAAGAGTTTGTTGTCAGTGAAAACGATGGGGTCGACTTCGTTCTCGTAGAGATCGGCGGAACTGTTGGTGATATCGAAGGTTTGCCATTCTTCGAAGCTATCCGGCAACTTAACAACGACCTTCCGCGTGGACATTCGATATTCGTCCACCTNACGCTGGTGCCCTACATACCCTCGGCTGGTGAGTTGAAAACAAAGCCNACGCAGCACTCGGTCAAGGAACTGCGGTCGATCGGTATTCAACCTGACATCTTAATGTGCCGCTGTGACCGCGAGATCCCGGAATCCGAGCGTCGCAAAATCGCGCTGTTCTGCAATGTCCGCGACAGTGCGGTTATTCAGGCTCTGGACGTCAGTTCTATTTACGATGTGCCTCTGGCTTACCACCGCGAGGGCTTGGATCGCGAAGTGCTGGAGGCGTTTGGTATTACGGGTGCACCATCCCCCGACCTCAATCGCTGGGAGACCATATCTAAATCGGTTGCGTCGCCCGAGGGCGAAGTCACCATTGCCATAGTCGGCAAGTACACAGGCCTTCAAGACGCGTATAAGTCGCTCAATGAAGCGTTGGTTCATGGCGGAATCGCCAATAATGTCAGCGTTAAGATCGATTGGATCGAATCCGAAGTCTTCGAAAGTGAAGACCCATCTCCTTATCTGGAAGGGGTGGATGGCATCCTGGTCCCAGGCGGTTTTGGGGAGCGTGGAGCTGAAGGCAAGATCAAAGCAGCTCAGTTTGCGCGCGAGCGCAACGTCCCATATTTCGGCATTTGTTTNGGAATGCAGATGGCCTGCCTGGAGGCGGCGCGGAACTTAGCTGGGATCAAGTGTGCGAGCTCAACCGAATTCGGCCCAACGGACAAGCCCGTAGTAGGTCTCATGACTGAATGGTTGCGTGGCAATGAACTTGAGCAGCGCAAAGCCAATGGTGATCTTGGTGGTACCATGCGTCTGGGCGCCTACGATGCCAAATTGAAACCGGGGAGTCGNATCGCCGNAATTTACGGTGACGAACAGATTTCGGACCGACATCGCCATCGCTACGAAGTCAACATGACTTACCGCGAGCAACTTGAGTCGACCGGNCTGGTGTTTTCCGGTCTGTCCCCCGACGGCTTGTTGCCGGAAACGGTTGAGTATCCGGATCATCNCTGGTTTATCGGTGTTCAATTCCACCCGGAACTCAAGAGCCGTCCGTTTGAACCGCATCCACTGTTCAAGAGTTTTGTGGAAGCTGCTGTTGAACAGAGCCGTCTCGTGTAAGCGAAACAACTGGCCTAAGCNACGNATGCTCGCCAAGACGCAATGTCATATGCAAGCGCTACNAACGACGGCAGCGCTTCCACAACCCNAGTCGCAANCAGTAGACTAAAAGTGTTGCCGTGCAATTGTGAGGTTATCTATGAGCCAGGAACCCAATGGTACAGTCACCATCGGCAATGTCCAATTCGGCAACCATCTTCCGATTGGCGTGTTTGCAGGACCATGCCAACTCGAGAGCCGCGAGCACGCCTTGGAAATAGCAAGTGCGCTTAAGGAAATGTGCTCCAAGCTTGGCATCGGGCTGGTCTACAAATCATCGTTCGACAAAGCAAATCGCACCAGCCTGTCGAGCAAACGAGGCGTTGGCCTAGATGCCTCTCTGGCCATCTTTGCGGAAATTCGTGAAACACTCGGTCTCCCGGTTGTCACCGATGTCCATGAACCGGCCCAGTGCGCAGTTGTTGCCGAAGCTGTCGATGTGCTGCAAATTCCGGCTTTCCTATGTCGTCAGACCGACCTGCTGGTCGCTGCCGCCAAGACCGGCAAGGCTGTCAAAATTAAGAAGGGACAATTCCTAGCGCCTTGGGACATGAAGAACGCTGTGACGAAGGTCGCTGAGTCCGGCAACTCCAATATTCTCCTCACCGAGCGCGGNGCNTCATTCGGCTACAATACNCTGGTGTCCGACATGCGGGCNCTGCCGATCATGGCNGAAACGGGTTGTCCGGTGATCTTCGATGCCACGCATTCAGTCCAGCANCCAGGCGGACAAGGTGGGACAACNGGAGGTGATCGGCGGTATGTTCCGGTTTTGGCCCGCGCTGCCGTTGCCGTGGGNGTNGCAGGATTGTTCATCGAAACTCATCAGGATCCCGACAGCGCCCCATCCGACGGCCCAAACATGGTNCCGCTAAAAGAGTTTGAGCCATTGATGAGCGAATTGCTGGCTTTCGATCGCATTCGTAAGACTTCAGGTGCGATCTAGGGAGCACCAAGCGGCTACCAGCATTTTTGCTAGTACCCTAGTTCTTCCGTGTTATGCGTTGTGCTGACTTTGATCTGCAAACGTCAATAACCAAGGGCTCGGGTACGTATGGAACACATCTCCCTTGTCGAAGTGGCAATGCTCTTGGCTGCGGCCGCAATTGCAGCTCCCTTGGCCCGTTGGCTCAGGATCGGTACTGTCCTGGGCTATCTACTCGCAGGCGTTCTACTTGGGCCTTTTGGTGCAGGTCAGGTCTTCTCACTGTATCAAGCGAAAGAGATCCTTCACTTCGCCGAGTTCGGTGTTGTCCTGCTGCTCTTTCTGATCGGCCTGGAACTCCGGCCTAAGCGCCTATGGTCGATGCGCAAGACGATCTTCGGCATCGGTGGACTACAAACCGCGCTCACGTCAATTGCACTCGCTCTTCCCGGCTATGTACTCGGGCTCCCACTGGAAACGGCGATCTTCCTTGGAATGGTGCTGGCCTTGTCTTCTACGGCCTTCGCGTTGCAGGTGTTGGAGGAGAATGATGAACTGACCACACGCCATGGTCGAACAGCATTCTCTGTCTTGTTATTTCAGGATTTGGCAGCAATCCCGTTGATCGCTTTGGTGCCGATTTTTGCGATCTCAGATCTCAGTAAAGCTGAACCAATGAGCCTGATGTCATCGCTCAAAGTCCTCGCCACCATTGGACTGGTCATTCTTGCTGGCAAATTGATCGTAGATCCGTTTCTCAAACTGGTAGCGAGAACCAAAGTCAAAGAGGCGATGACCGCCGCAGCCCTCCTGACGGTGATCGCCGCCGCAGTTGTCATGCAGAATGCTGGCCTCTCACCTGCGCTCGGCGCGTTCATTGCCGGTGCTATGCTGGCGGAGTCCTCCTATCGCCATCAACTCGAAACCGATATTCAACCCTTCGAGGGATTACTGCTGGGCTTGTTCTTCACTGCAATAGGGATGTCTCTGAACCTTGCATTACTCCTGGAACAGCCATTAACCATCCTGGCCATATCCATCGTCTTGTTAGCAATCAAAACAGGCATGCTTTATGCGCTGGGGCGTTGGTCGGAGCTGGAGCCAGGACCGTCACGACGACTAGGATTATCTTTGTCGCAAGGTGGTGAGTTCGCGTTTGTCCTACTGACTGCAGGGGTTACCTATGCGGTACTGGAGGAGTCGCTCGCGGAAGTTTTTGCCGTGATCGTAACGCTATCAATGGCCGCAACGCCACTACTGCTCGCGATTGACAAAGCTCTGAGCCCAGCAAAGGCTGTTTCGCCCGAACCTCAGGAATTTCCTGAAAATGACGGCCACGTCATCATCGCTGGGTTTGGGCGCGTGGGCCAGATTGTAGCCCGGGTCCTGAGGGCCAAAAGAATTCCCTTCACTGCATTGGACCTGGACCCAGAACAAATCTCGCTCGTTAAGCAATTTGGCTCAGAAGCCTATTACGGCGACGCCAGTCGGTTAGATATTCTAACGGGGGCGGATGCTGGAAAGGCGAAGGCGATGGTTTTGGCAATAGATGATGTGGAGGCTTCATTGCGAACCGCTGAAATCGTTCGTGCCAACTATCCAGACCTGCCGATCATCGCCCGCGCGCGTCATCGCAATCACGTCCATNGATTGAGNGACCTGGGCATAGAGAAAATTCACCGCGAAACCTATGGTGCGGCATTGGATATNACGACGGATCTATTAGATGGGCTCGGCTTATCCTCCCGTGATGTCAAATATACCGTTGAAACGTTCTCCGAACACGACGAGCGACGTCTGGTTGAAGACTATTCGCACTTTACGGATCAAGAGAAGCTCCGAACACAGGCCTTGAGTGACGCACAAAGTTTAGCGAAACTGTTTGATGAAGACGCTCTGGAGCAAGCGCGGCTGGCAGAGAGCGAGAAAGGCAGTGAGGNCAAAGCGTGACAGGATCGATCATCTGTGTCGGTCATGCTGCACTCGACCGGGTTTACCGCATCGAGGCTTTTCCTGCGCGCCCGACAAAGGTCCGCGCCATCGAACACATTGAGAGCGGTGGTGGAATGGCGGCAAATGCTGCTGCAACNATCGGCACTCTAGGTGGCGAGGTTGAATTGTGGAGCCGCGTCGGAGCGGATGACGCAGGAAANCGGATCCGCCAGGCNCTAAAACAGGCCAAAGTCGACATTCGCTATGTTGAAACCTTCGATGAGGGCAGATCTTCAACATCCGCAATTATCGTGGATGACAATGGTGAACGCCTGATCGTCGGTACGCGCGATCCGAATATGCCTTCCGGGACGAGCTGGCTTCCTGTCGAAAGAATAGCCAACGCTGAGATTGTCCTCGCGGATTTGCGCTGGCAAGAGGCCGTCCGAGCTGTTTTCGCGCGTGCACGTGCCTCGGATGTACCAACTGTGCTCGATGCTGATGTGGGCAATAGAGATGCTTTGACGGATATCCTCGCTCTGACTGACTACGCTGTATTCTCTGAGGAGGCACTGGCTGACTACCTTCCAGACCTCGATCAGCAGGCCCGACTAGACCGAATCCTGCTTTTGGGGCCTCGGCATGCCGGTGTGACCCTCGGCTCAGGCGGCTATGTCTGGCGAGACACATTTGGTGGCGGTCAATCCGCGGCCTTTGAAGTTGATGTGGTAGATACGACAGGTGCAGGTGACGCATTTCATGGTGCTTTCACACTGGCCCTCGCCGAACATCGGCCGATTGCGGATTGCGCCAGATTTGCCAGTGCCGTTGCCGCAATGAAGTGTACACGGCTCGGTTCCCGGTCTGGACTGCCAAAACGCCAGGAAGTCGAAGCCTTCATGGCCAATCACGCCTAAATCACAGTCTTCCGCGCCGTTTTCGCACGGTAGCCGCGTTACAGTGGACGGAAACGCGCACTCCCGCTAAACGAGGCNGGTCGCGCCCGATCACGAGTCGGCGCATAAAAAGCACGAGAGGAACAAAGCATGGCCGAGAGCAAATCAGGCCACGCCGTATCAGCCAATGATATGGCGAATGCCATCCGCGCGTTATCGATGGACGCGGTCGAAGCAGCCAAGAGTGGCCACCCTGGTATGCCAATGGGTATGGCGGATGTTGCCACCGTGCTTTTTACTCGCTCCATGCGCTATAANGCTGCCAATCCGGATTGGGCCAATCGGGATCGATTTGTGCTTTCAGCCGGGCATGGCTCAATGCTGCTCTATTCCTTGCTGTATCTGACCGGTTATCCCGGNATGGATCTGGATCAGATNAAAAACTTCCGGCAATTGGGCTCAAAAACGGCTGGTCACCCGGAATACGGTCATGCGCCCGGAATTGAGACGACAACCGGCCCACTGGGCCAGGGGATTGCCAATGCTGTTGGCATGGCGCTCGCCGAACGGATCTGGAATGCCAGGGTCGGTGATGCCATTGATCACCACACGTATGTCATTGCCGGCGATGGCTGCTTGATGGAAGGCATTTCACACGAAGCAATTTCGATGGCCGGCCACCTNGGNCTCGGCAAGCTCATTGTCCTATTCGATGACAATGGCATCTCAATCGATGGTCCGACCTCACTGACCGTATCAGATGATCAGCGGAAGCGCTTCGAAGCATCAGGCTGGAATACGGCTGCTGTTGACGGCCATGACCAAGAAGCGGTTCACGCTGCCATAGAAGCCGCGAAGGCTGACCCATCCAAACCTTGGATGATCGCAGCTAAGACTACCATCGGCAAAGGCTCACCCAANAAGGCCGGTACAGCAGGCATACACGGTGCGCCACTCGGAGGCGACGAGATCGCTAACACCCGGACCGAATTGGGCTGGCCCCATGNGCCCTTTGTCATTCCCAATGAGATTCTTTCCGCCTGGCGCGCTGCCGGCGAACGCCAAAGTGCGGACTATGCAACTTGGGCAAGCACATGGGAAAGNGTGGATGCTGAAGTGCGGGCTNCCTATGCTGATCCAACCAACGCAAACGTCAGCGCCAATATCAAACAAGCTNTAGCGGACGCGAAACAAGCTGCAGNTGCGACAACGGATAAGAAGGCAACNCGTGTTTGGTCGCAACTGACACTCGAAAAACTTCAGCCCGCAACCCCTGGCTTGATNGGCGGATCGGCCGATCTGACCGGCTCCAANAACACGCGCGTCGGATCGCATGACGTGATCAAGGCCGGTGAGTTCTCGGGTAACTACGTGCATTACGGCGTNCGCGAACACGGCATGGCAGCNGCNATGAATGGGTTGGCGCTNTATGGTGGCCTGATCCCCTACGGCGGNACCTTCCTGGTCTTCACAGATTATTGCCGGCCATCGATACGTCTCTCGGCGCTAATGAAACAGCGCGCCATTTACGTNATGACGCACGANTCCATCGGNCTTGGCGAAGATGGGCCNACNCACCAGCCGGTTGAACATATCGCGGCACTCCGAACGATACCGAACCTGCATGTCTTCNGACCTGCTGACGGNGTNGAGACAGCNGAGTGCTGGGAGNTCGCGACGCTGTCTGGCGAGACTCCCTCAGTGCTCGCGCTNACCCGACANGGTGTGAGCAATCTCAGAACCTCGGTCGACGATACCAATNTGTGTGCGAAGGGCGCTTACATCATTAAAGACTGCGATGGCGATCGCGACGTGACTTTGGTTGCCACGGGCTCAGAGGTTAGCTTGGCCGTTGATGCAGCCGCTGAGCTGGACAGCAANGGTGTCAAAGCATCAGTCGTCTCAATGCCCTGCATGGAGCTCTTCCGCACCACTGATGCTGACTATCAAGCATCAGTCCTGGGATCGGCACCTACAATTTACATTGAAGCCGGTGTGCAGTCCTCATGGCATGAATGGATGAGACCAGGCGACAAGTTCATCGGNATGAGTGATTTCGGAGCCTCAGCACCAGCTGCCAAGCTGTTCGAACATTTTGGCATCACTGCTGGTGACGTTGTGAAAACGGCACTCGGGCAGCTTGGACGCTAGACCTCAAGTCAATGACTGCAAAGGCAAGAGCTGACTNATGAACTTCGATCGATTGCAAACCACGAAGAATGTCGATGTCAAAGGCAAGCGTGTCCTTGTACGTGCTGATCTGAATGTGCCTTTGCAACACGGCCAAGTCTNCGATGCGACAAGGCTGGAGAGATTGGTGCCAGGTTTCACCGACCTGACCGACCGNGGTGCCAAGGTGATCGTGATGTCTCACTTCGGCCGGCCCAAAGGCCAGCGCAANCCGGAGATGTCANTGAGCGTCGTAGCTGAGGCCTTGTCGAGCTTGTTGCAGAAGCCTGTTGCCTTTGNCGAGGACTGCATCGGAGCAGCAGCNGAAACNGCTGTGAACGGAATGGCAGACGGCGANCTTTGTGTTCTGGAAAACCTGCGGTTCCATTCTGGTGAAGAAGCCAGCGACGCAGAATTTGCAGCGCAACTCGCCACATTGGGTGATATCTACGTCAACGATGCGTTTTCAGCAGCNCATCGCGCTCATGCTTCAACAGCTGGNGTTAGCAAGCTTCTCCCGAAGTATGCAGGGCCATTGATGATGGAAGAGATTGAGGCGCTCCGTTCAGCCCTCGATAACCCAACCAGACCAACTGCAGCTCTTGTTGGTGGCGCCAAGGTCTCTAGCAAGATACCGGTGTTGACGAACATGGTCGGCAAGGTCGATAGCCTGATTATCGGCGGCGGTATGGCCAATACTTTCCTTCTGGCNAAGGGCATAGGGGTCGGCGCATCACTGGCCGAGCCTGATTTCAAAGATACCGCGCTTGAAATCATGGCCAAGGCTGACGCAGCCGGTTGCAGGATTGTTCTCCCGACTGATGCTGTCGTCGCTGAGAAATTTGCCGCTGGCGCTGCATCGAACGTCGTTGNCGTNACAGCAGTACCGGAAGATCAGATGATCCTCGATGTCGGGCCAAAGTCGGTAGCCGACATGACTGCTCTATTGTCTGAAACACGCACCCTATTGTGGAACGGCCCCCTCGGTGCCTTTGAGATCGATCCATTTGGTGTCGGCACGTTTGCGTTGGCTAAGGCCGCCGCTGAGCAGACAGNGAGCGGCAATCTNAAGTCAATTGCTGGTGGAGGAGATACGGTTGCGGCTCTCAACGCAGCAGGTGTAACTGAGCAGTTTTCGTATGTTTCAACCGCAGGCGGCGCCTTTCTNGAATGGCTGGAGGGNCGCGAACTGCCNGGTGTCGTGGCCCTTACNACATAACAAACACAACACCGTGAGGGTGGTTGATTTGCAGCAGGCAGATTCTGCCCCTAGATTTAAATCTTANGCAGCTTGCAGGGAAACCGCCTAAATGCTTGCAGAAGCTTACATTTACTTCGGTGTCGCACTGGCCGGTCTGGTCAGTTTCCTCAGTCCATGCGTCCTGCCGCTGGTACCCCCATATCTCGGATATCTGGGCGGAACGACCATCAGCCAGTCAAGNGTTGATGATGGCATCGATGANGCTGTTTGGCGGCGCGTTGTGTTNGGCTCGATGTTCTTCGTCCTCGGCTTCACAACGGTTTTTGTGGGCTTGGGNGCCGGCGCTTCCATGTTCGGTCAGCTGCTGCATAGCTACCAGCAGGAACTTTCCATCGCAGCCGGCCTCGTGATCATTCTATTTGGCCTCCATTTCATCGGTGTGCTGAACGTGCCGCTCCTGCATAGCCAGGCGCGATATCANACCAATGTCCAGGGTGCGAGNTTTGCCGGTTCGTACGTCATCGGGCTCGCATTTGCCTTTGGCTGGACACCATGCATCGGGCCCATCTTGGCTGCTGTGCTGACATTAGCGGCTAGTGAAGCAAGCCTTGGTCGCGGCGTGCAGCTGCTATTCGTCTATTCACTTGGACTCGGTATTCCATTTGTTCTGGCAGCAGTCGCTATCGGGCCTTTCATGCGCTTCATGCAGCGGTTCAAGCGCCATCTCGGAACCATGGAGACAGCGATGGGCGTCATGCTGCTCATCACGGGGCTGCTATTCGCGGGGGCAGCGTTGGAGTGGGTGCGACAAGCTATGGTCAGCGTTGTGCCATTCCTTGACGATGTCCGAAGTTGGCTCGGGCTCGCGCTACTCGTTGGCGGCCTCTGTCTCGTTCTGAACAATCGCGTGGCACATTCTAAGGTGACGGGCGTTGCCGTCATTGTTGTTGCCATGATGTTGATCGGANGTTCAATGACGTGGATCGGGCAGTTCATGATCGAAACTTTTCCCGAATTGGCGCGAATTGAAGAAATGGCCGCACCCAAAGACCTTTCCGCGGATATCATGAAGCGCCAATAAGAANAGACCTTTTCTGAAAGGAATGTTCTCGGNCCATGGCNACGACCAANCAAACNCGCCCAATAGCGCTTACAATTGCCGGATCGGATTCCTCTGGTGGCGCCGGCATTCAGGCTGATCTCAAGACATTCGCAGCCAACGGTGTCTATGGTGCGTCAGCGCTTACGGCGCTAACTGCGCAAAACACAATGGGTGTACAGGCCNTCCACACCCCGCCCGCAGACTTTGTTGATCAGCAGCTCCGGAGCGTGTTTTCCGACTTGAGCGTAGCGGCCGTCAAAACGGGCATGCTGGCGAATCGAGAAATTGTTGATGCGGTTGTCGCGCAACTCGAGGCTTATCCCTCCATTCCGGTTGTCGCTGATCCTGTTATGGTNGCGACGAGTGGTGACCCGCTATTGGCCGACGATGCAGTTGAATCTGTGAGAACCAGACTTGTGCCTCGAGCCACTCTGCTGACGCCCAACCTGGATGAGGCAGCTCATTTGCTTCAATGCAAGCCAGCCGCGACTACAGATGAAATGCTNNTACAAGCCAAGGCGATCATGCAGTTTGGATGCAACGCAGTCCTAGTTAAAGGAGGCCATTTTAGCGGAAACGAAGCAGTCGATGTGTTGCTTTGCGCAGATGGCTCGATCGAATGGCTAAGGGCCCCACGCGTGGAAACTAAGAATACGCATGGAACAGGGTGCACACTGTCAGCCGCCATTGCAGCGCAAGTCGCTCGTGGAAAAGCGCTTAGCATCGCCACACAGGAAGCCAAGAACTATTTGACCCGCGCACTTCTTGCAGGCGCAAACCAGCGCATCGGCAAAGGCCATGGGCCCGTTGAACATCAGGTCTGATGTGACGAGCTCCCAGCCAGTGGTCATCGGTCATTCGCCGATACATGCGGCAAAATTTGACAATATATAACTCTGTTGTGAGCATTCCTTTCTTGCGCCAAGGAAATAACAGATACTGTTCAAACCCGATCTGACANGCTATGTCATTNAGNGAGGGGTCGTCGTNNTGGTAGATCAGGAGTCGTTTGCCAAATGCGAAACAATGTCATTGGTTTAGCTCTGCTTTGGAGCGCCGTCATTATGGCCGTTACCCCTGCAATGGCTGGCCCGTTTGACNGCTTTAATGGTCGCTGGGCAGGTTGGGGACGNATCACACTCGACAACGGTAATTCCCAAAATATGAAGTGCGTCTCCGTATNCCGGATTGGNAAAGGTGGCGCGTCAGCCAGCCAAAGTTTCCGGTGCACANGTGATGGGTATCGTTTCGATGCCAAAGCCAACTATAAGGCNNCCGGTAGAACCGTCTCCGGAACATGGANTGAGGCGATCTATGCCATGCAGGGCACTATANCTGCGAAACTCACCGCCTCAGGCTTTCAGGGCAGTATCNGGTCAAATACATTTGCCGGCCGGATAANGGTTTCCCANTCCGGTCATTGCCGTCAGACTCTGGTAGTCTCGCCGCGNCAGATCGAAGTACGCTCGCTGACAGTAGATCTCAAGCGTTGCTAGCGGCACGATCCAATACTCACCGGAAGGGGCAGGCGTCTTGACATCCAATTCATTGCCGACGATCGAAGATGTCAAGGCTGCTGCCAAACGACTGGCTGGTTTAAGCGTCGAGACACCGCTCATCGAGCATCCGGTTCTGAACGAGAGAACCTCGGGACGAATATTCCTCAAGGCAGAGAACCTGCAGCGNGTGGGCGCATTCAAGTTCCGCGGTGCCTACAATGCCATCAGTCAAATTGATCGGACNGTGTACCNCGGTGGGGCAGTCGCTTGCTCATCAGGAAACCATGCTCAGGGCGTTGCCCACGCGGCAGCGCTCTGCGGACTACCTGCCGTCATAGTCATGCCCGAAGATGCACCACCGCTCAAANTCAAGCGCACGAAAGAATTCGGTGCTGAAGTGGTAACCTACAATCGAGAAAGCGAGGACCGCACAGCCATAGCTTTGGCAATCGCCGAGGAGCGAAAGGCAGCTTTCATCCATCCATTTGATGATCCCAATGTCATTGCGGGACAGGGAACGGCTGGCCTGGAGCTGATGCAACAGTTGANGGCTCGTGGCGTGGTGCCGGACTCAGTACTCGTTTGTTGCGCCGGTGGCGGATTGCTATCCGGGGTTAGCCTGGCCGTGAAGGCCGCCAGTCCGGNAACCAGCGTGCATAGTGTTGAACCGGAAAACTTCGACGATTTCGCCCGCTCCCTCGACCAAGGGAATAGAGTTGCAAACGAACTCAAGGCCGGTTCCATCTGTGACGCGCTGCTTGTTGAAACACCTGGCGAGACTACCTTTGCCGTGGCTCAGAAAAACTGTGGCGTAGGCATCGTCGTAACGGATGAAGACGCCAGGAACGCAATGCGCTTCGCGTTTCAAGAGCTAAAAATAGTTCTGGAACCGGGCGGCGCTGTGGCCCTGGCTGCTGTTCTTTCTGGCAAATACCCTGCTGCCGGCAAAACTGTGTGTTGNCTGCTATCAGGCGGAAATGCAGATCCGAAATCTTTCGCGCGCATCATCAACGGCGAAAGCTAAAGCCAGAATAATCTAGGCAAAGCTCAACGCGAGATAAACTCTTATCTATAGCTTCTCGCCCTCATTAAAAGCGTGGCGGCTCAGGCTCCAGTAGACGCGACGCGTCGTCGGCAGCAAAGTCTTCTGGCGGCGGACGCGAGAAATCATCAAGCTGGGCTTCGTGACCAATCGTTTCNAGTAGTCCGTCCAGCCGCTGCAAGGCACCGTCAAGGGCCTCAGTCAGTTGTTGAACCCGCTCAGACTCAGNNGCANGGCGCACGCTAAGTGCGTAAATGGCACTGGCTTGTCGCGCAATCTTCTCGCAGGTGTCGACGTTGATTTCTTGCGCATGCAATGACCAAGCAAGCTCATGGATGCCTTCCGCAGCCGCCAGTATTCCATCAGTGTCACCGGCNGATCGAATCTGACCTACCGTTCATGGTGTCCCCCTCAATCGGGAGGGGGCGATGTTGACGGTGGAGGAACGAATGGAGATTACGGTT
>NZGY01000036.1 GCA_002689605.1 Filomicrobium sp. | reverse complement strand
CGACTTGCTCACTTTGTTGGCCGGAACGTGAATCTTGCTCTACTCAATAAGTTTAGAGACCGATTCACGTTTCAGGTGGATGCGCCAAGCGCTTTCATCTGAAACGATCGGGCTCTAGTCTAAGTCCCCATGAAGATCCCGCCGTTGACGTGGATGATCTGCCCGTTGACATAACCCTGCTGTGGATGCGCCAAAAACATCGCTGCTGAAGCAATTTCGTCAACATCTCCCATGCGCGGCACGGGCGGAGGATTAGTCATTGGCGGACGTTCACCGGCTGACGCTGGTCGGACTGTTTCAATCTGCCCAGGAGAGATGCAGTTCGCCGTAATACCGCGATCCCCAAACTCTGCAGCAAGCGCGCGCGTCAAACCCACGAGGCCCGACTTGGCAGTCAGGTTATGTGCGCGGCGCTTGAACCCGACATGCCAGGAAATTCCGCCGAGCGTTATGATCCGTCCCCATCCCTTCTCGATCATGCCGGGTAGTGCAGCCTGGGCCAGATGAAACGTTCCATCGAGTGACAAATCAACGACTTGTCGCCACTGCTGATAGTCCATATCCAAGAAATCGATCAAGCCACGCGCAGAAGCGTTAGCGACAACGATATCAACGGAACCGAAAGCGTCCTTGCCCGCAGCTACCATCGCATCAACGGCGGCGCGATCTGACACGCTGCCAATTTGGACGACAGCGTTCCCACCTGCCGATTTGATCTCGGCTTCGACAGACGCGGCAGCTTCAGCATCCTGCAATCCATTGATGACAACATTGGCACCGGCATGTGCATAAGAGACCGCAATCGCTTTCCCAATGTTTCGCGATGCGCCCGTCACCAGCGCAGTTTTGCCTTCGAGCGGCCTCTCACTCATCCCAAATCTCCCTCAGTCATTTTTGTTGTCGGCAAAGCGTGTGTCACGCCACGCGATGGCGGCCTTGACGCCTTGTTCTTTACGAATACGCGAGAACTCTTTCTTTTCCCAAGTCGGCGTCGCATTGATGTCGACGTCCAAATCTAGTCCCATGGCCAGCGCGTTGCGCAGCCCCATGATGTCGTAGCTTCGATTAATTGCCAGCTTGCTCTTTTGCACCGAGTCAGGAGCGGCCCGCGCAATCTTGGAGGCCAACCGCTTACCTTCGGCAAGGAGCTCCTCATCCAGCACGACCTTATTGACGAGTCCCATCTGAAGAGCGCGCTCAGCCGGAATGCGATCGTCGCCAGTTAACATGATCTCCTTAGCCTGCTTCGGACCTGTGACCCAAGGAAATAGCATCGCCACCGCTCCTGAACCGAAGCGCACTTCGGGCTCGCCGAAAAAAGTACTTTTTGCTGCAACCGTCATATCGCAGGCCAATGAGACTTCGAATGCGCCAGCAAGGCAGTAGCCGTGCGCAAGTGCAATTGTCGGCACTCTGGCGTTCCAAAAACCCATGATGAAATCAAACTGCAACTCAAGCTGCTTACGCCAATCCGAACTGGTTTGAAGGCTTCGATCAGACGCTGCCTTCAAGTCGAAACCTGCCGAAAATGCCCGCCCCTCACCTGATACAAGTATGACCCGCACGTCGGGATCAGCATTGAGCTTATCGACCGCCTCAATCGACGACGTCATAAGTTCATTGTTAAAGGCATTTAATTGCTCGGGCCGGTTGAAGCGGAGATGGGCTATTCCGTCAGCATTCTCAACGAGGATAGTCGGATCAGACATGCGGCTGCTTTCGTTATTCTTGCGATGGCCAAGGTGACAGTTAGCAATATCGACTTACAGCCTTTAAGCGACGGCAAGCGTCCCGATAGCCATTGTGACAGCGGCCTGGGTCGGATCGATGACAGGAATACCTAGAGCTTCTTCCAGTGAGCGACGATGCCTTGCCATACCGGCACATCCCATCACCACGACGTCAGCTCCGTCGCGATCGCGAAGCTCGCTTCCAACCTCAATCATCTTGCGAAGCGTTTCCTTGCCAGAGGCTGTTTCGGCAACGGACATGTCCAACGGCCGTTCTCCAGCCAACCTGTCCATCAAGCCCATCTGACGGAGGTACCGGATATGACGACGGATAGAGCGCTGCGCAATTGCGATGACACCAAACCGGTCAGCCCGGGCAAGAGCCGTCAATACGCCGCACTCAGCTATACCGAACACCGGACGATCCGTGCCTTCCCTGCAAACATGGAGCCCAGGGTCGGAATAACAGGCGATGATAAACGCATCACTGGCATTATCGCCCTCCACCAANCTTCGCAGCGGCAGGGCAACAGAGTCCGAGTCCGCTTGGCTTTCTATGCCGTAAGGACCTTCGGACAGCGTCGAACAAGCGATTTCTGGACCTTCAGCGAAACGCAATGCTTCCAGAGCATCGGAAATGCCTNCCGTNACAGTATCGTTGGAATTTGGATTAACGACGTGAATTCTCTTTGGCATCGGCTTGCCTCCGGCAGCGTAATGGTGAACTGTTATCCTAGTTCAACATCAAACGCCGAATGCGCGAGATTGTCTATCCAGAGACTCTAGCGACGGTGTCGTCCCANGAGGCGTCTATGTCCAACTTTGACCTTNTTATTCGTGGCGGCACGGTCGCGACTGCAACGGATACGATGAAAGCGGATGTCGCCNTCAAAGACGGCAAAGTTGCCGCTCTTGGCTTAGGATTGGATGGCGCTTCCAAAGAAATTGATGCAGCAGGCAAGTATGTCCTTCCCGGTGGTGTCGATACACATGCCCATATCGAACAGGTCTCATCCAGCGGTATCATGAATGCTGACACGTTTGAATCGGCTACAAAGTCTGCTGCATTTGGCGGAACGACTTCGGTCATATCGTTTGCTTGCCAGCATCGCGGCGACAGTCTTAAGACAGTCTATGATGACTACAGCGCGNTGGCCCGAAAAGGCGCGGTGNTTGATTACAGCTTTCATCTTCTCGTCACTGATCCAACCCCGACGCTGCTGAACGAAGAGTTGCCTGAGCTGGTCAAAATGGGTAACCGCTCGATCAAGGTNTTTATGACTTATGACCTCATGAATGTTGGTGATGAGGCGCTGCTCGACATCCTTTTGAAGGCTCGGGAGCTGAAGGCCCTGGTCGCGGTACATGCCGAAAACCACGGAATGATCAATTGGATGGGCAAACGCCTTGTCGCCAAAGGATACACGGCGCCGAAGTTCCATGCCATCTCACATCCGCGTGCATCTGAACCCGAAGCCTTCCAGCGCTTGATTGCCTGCTCAGAGTTCATCGATCAACCGATTATCATTTATCACGTCGCAACCGGTGAAGGTGCCAAGGTNATCCGAGATGCCCGCGGTCGTGGTGCCAAGGTCTTCGCAGAGACCTGCACGCAGTACTTGTTNTTGACCGCTGATGACATCGATAAGCCTGGGGGTGAAGGCGCCAAATGGGTGTGCAGTCCACCATTGCGCACCGAAGCTGATCAGGAAGCGCTGTGGCAAGCNCTCAAGCTTGGCGANCTGCAGATCGTAACATCAGATCACGCGCCATTCGCGNACAACGAGCAGGGCAAGTTAGTAGCCGGCCCGACACCTGGCTTTAAAGAGATACCAAATGGCATGCCNGGACTCGAGACACGNCTGCCAATGCTGTTTGACGCNATGGTGAGTCAAGGTCGTTACGGCATTAATGACTTCGTCAAATTCACATCNACAGATCCGGCCCANATTTANGGATTGGCTCCCAGGAAGGGCACGATCGCTATTGGTGCCGACGCGGACATCGCGATCTGGGACCCTGACATGAAAGTCACATTGAGCGATGACAAAGTGCATGACNTGACTGGCTACACGCCTTATGCGGGACGCGAGNTACAGGGGTGGCCGACTACCGTTCTTCGTCGCGGTGATATCATCGTTGANGATGGGACATGTACAGCGGAACCTGGTTCCGGTGAATATCTTCCGCGTGAAGGTGGCTGGGCATGTGAGCCAACGGGACGCCTGGCACCAGAATTTGACCCTGCCAGCAACTTTGGTGCAAATCTCTATTAAGGGACAAGATTGCCCTTCCCACTCAGTTTCGGGGGAACTACGTGGAACTTTGGATTCCAATAACGATTTTTGCTGCCTTCATGCAGAACCTGAGGTCGGTTCTGCAGAAGTACCTGAAAGGACGTCTCTCCACGACCGGTGCAACGTTTTGCCGGTTCGGATATGCGACACCACTTACTGTCCTATATTTAACAGGCCTGGTCGTTTTCCTCGGCTATGACATCCCCGGCGTGAACAGACAGTTTTTTCTCTACGCGTCCGTCGGTGCCGTTGCGCAGATCTTGGGGACGGCAACACTCGTCTCTCTCTTTTCGATGCGCAATTTTGCTGTTGGAACGACATTTTCAAAGACAGAGACCATCCAAGCTGCCGTGTTTGGCATTGTTGTACTCGGCGAGACGATCAGTGCACCGGCCACCTTTGCTATTCTCTTAAGTCTCGTCGGTGTGATCATGATTTCCATGACACAAAGCGCGTTAACCGCACGCGATCTGGTTACCAACCTACTCAACAGGACTGCGCTCATCGGGATCGCATCTGGTGCCTTCTTTGGTGTTTCAGCGGTGACTTACCGCGCGGCTGCGCTATCGCTCGATGGTGGAGACTTTGTTGTTAAAGGCGCCACGACCCTGGTGTTTGTCACGATTTTCCAGACAATCCTTATGGCTATCTACATGCGGATCCGGGAACCCGGGCAGCTAACTGCTGTTCTTTCATCCTGGAAGATCTCTGCCTGGGTCGGTCTCGTCGGTATGTTGGGATCGGTAGGGTGGATTACCGCGATGACAATCGAAAAAGCTGCCTACGTGCGGGCACTGGGACAGATCGAACTGGTCTTTACCTTTACTGCCTCCTACCTTTTCTTTCGCGAGCGCAGTAGCGTAATGGAGATACTCGGCATTTTCATTGTGACGCTTGGCATTCTAGCCTTGCTGCTATTTCGTTAGGCACGACTGGAGAGAGCAATGCAGTTCGAAGGGCAAACGACAGTCATTACTGGAGCGGCTTCTGGAATTGGTGCTGCGACTGCCAAACTGTTCGCTGAACGCGGTGCCAGAGTACTTCTGGTTGACAGAAACGGCCCAGGTCTGGATGAAATCGTTGGTGATATCAAAAGCCAGAAAGGCAATGCCCAGCGCGCTGTCGCGGACGTCGAGTCGGCGCTGGAAGCTGAGACGATCATTCAAGGAATCCAGTCTGACTGGGGAAAGATTGACCACTTAGTAACGTGCGCTGCTGTTTCCTCCAACGGCGGCACGGTTCTCACGCTCAACGATGATGATTGGGAGCGGATCTGGCAGATTAATGTCATGGGTACTGTCCGTTGGGTACGGGCAGCGTTACCTCATATGATTGCAAACGGCGGCGGTTCTATCGTGACACTTGCCTCGCAGCTGGCGTTCAATAGTGGTGGCAACAACTGCGCCTATATTGCTTCGAAAGGCGCGATTGTTTCTTTCACCAGGACGACAGCAGTCGATTACGCCAAGAACGGTATTCGCATCAACACGGTTGCACCTGCTGTTATTGACACACCGATGTCGCGCGCGTCCCGCGAAAATGCTCCTGATCCGAAGGCAATGATGGACTGGCGCTTATCGCGCCATCCCATGGGACGCATTGGAGAGGTTGATGAAGTCGCCAAGGCCATTGCCTATCTCGCCAGTAGTGANTCGAGTTTCACCACTGGATCAGTTCAGTTTGTCGATGGCGGTTGGACAGCAGCTTAGACAATANACCAGAAGTGCCNTNTGGCTTCACGTTCGCTAGAGCCCGATCGTTTCAGATGGNNGCGCNNNGCGCNNCCATCTGAAACGTGAANCGGNNTCTANACTTATTGAGTAGAACAAGATNCGCCTTCCGGCCAANAAAGTGAGCAAGTCGANCGNTGNTTCCATCCGGAACGATCTTGCTCTAGGCCCCGATAACGACTTCAACGCTCCCCAAGCCATCAATTTCACCTTGCACGGTCTGCCCTTTTTCAATCCAGTGAAGCCCTGAAAGCGCGCCCGTTGTGAGAAACTGTCCGACCTGGAAACCACCGCAATGATCGCCAGCGACCCTGACGAAGCCTTCGAGGATTTCAAATGCGCTANCGCCTGGGACAGCGCCGGGGCCTTCAGATACAAGTTGATCAGCAGCGGTGAACTNATGACCTNGGTTGGTCAGGTTCAGTGACTGCCAATCTGCAACCGGCTCACCGTAGACNAGACCCGCATTTGATTGATTATCGGCNAGTTTCATCATNGGATGACAGGTGTCGAGGAAGGCCAGGCGNGTATCCACCACCTCAATCACAGGATAGGCGACCACTGCAGCCTTAAGCTTGTCNGCGAAGTCTGGATCATCAAGCGCGGGTAACTCTCGCTCGAGACGAAATGCGATCTCCAATTCGATGCCAATTTGGACGAGTTCGTCACCAGTGAATGTTGCACCATNGGGACGGACGTCATTGGCCGGGATCGGCGCAAGGATCTGCNCACCCTCGGGTGTCTTGCTGGTCTTGAACGCTCCTACGGCGCCGAGTTCCGCCATGACGAGGCTGTGAACAGCNAAGGCCTCACTTAGGGTGGTGGCTTCCTGATCAACATCGGTGGCTTGCAACTGCGATCGCGTCTTGCGCGCTGACAACAGTTTTTGCGCTACAGATTTGGCATCGAACGTCATGGTGCTCCCCCAGACTATGGCTATGGCTATGGCTATGGCTATGGCTATGACAATGATTATGACTGACTTCCGTTAGCACCACCTATGGCCTAAACNGTCCCGGCGAGCAAACTCCATCCNTGATGAGATGGCCGTTATGAAGAGGCCGTCAATTCTGTTCTTCGTCAGTCTTGCGTTTTACGAATGCGTTTGGCTGCGCTATCAGTGACCATNCATTTTCTCAGNCATACCTTGGAGTTCAAGAATGAACCNAGCGCTTGGACGCTTAGCCGAGATGCCCCGNTGNCCTCTCGCACATTGCCCGACGCCGATTGAACTGATGGGAAACCTGAGCCGAGAGCTCGGCGCCTCCAGTATCTACGTCAAGCGTGATGACTGCACAGGCCTCGCCCTTGGTGGCAACAAGATCAGACAGCTCGAATACTATGTCGGTGCTGCCGAAGCGGAAGGCGCTGACACTTTGCTCATCACTGGGGCGGTCCAATCCAACTATGTCCGATCAACCGTTGCAGCCTCTGCCAAGCGAGGCCTCGCCTGTCATGTGCAGCTGGAAGAGCGCGTACCCGACCCAACAGATCTCTATCGCACATCAGGTAATGTTCTGCTTGATGAGCTGATGGGAGCTACAGTGCATTACTATCCCGACGGCGAGGATGAGGCCGGCGCAGATCGAAGACTTGGCGAGATTGCAGATGAATTGCGTGCGAAAGGTCATAAGCCCTACATCGTTCCGCTGTCACCGGGTCACCCGCCGCGTGCCGCTCTCGGTTACATTGATGCTGCCAAAGAGATCCTCGACCAGGCCGCTACGATGGCACAGTCGATCGATCGCGTATTCGTAGCGTCGGGTAGCGGAAACACGCATGCAGGATTGCTGTACGGCCTCCGGGCTTATGGCTCATCTATTCCGGTAACCGGAGTCTGTGTCCGGCGCTCGGAAGAGCTTCAGGTTCCGCGCTTACAGAAGCGATGCGATGAAATTGCTGAGCTGCTGCAGGCCGAAAATCCTGTTACTGCTGATGATATTGTCGTAGATGACCATGTTCTGGCACCAGGCTATGGTCAGATGAACGATGCGGTTTCAGAGGCCATCANTCTCGCGGCTCGCAAAGAAGCCATTCTCGTTGACCCTGTTTATACNGGTCGCGTCCTGGCGAGTTTGATTGCCCACGCCANAAAATCAGGCNAATCGGAAAATCTGTTGTTCATACATACCGGTGGTACGCCAGCGATTTTTGCTNACGAAAGTGAGCTTCGTGCTGGCATGAATTAACTGCTTTGGGCGTCTGTTGCCCGGGTCACAATTTTCGAAACAGTTTCATGCTAGGTGTCACATCGGGCTGGATTGATAGCAGTCCCGATGGATCTGTTANTGGTNGCATTGACGAGCTTACGTATNGCAAAGCATTCAACGTCGANGACTGGGTTTCCAGGCAGCCTAGCCACAGCTCTGCTNNCCGTTGTTCTGGCGGCAGCTCCNGCNCTCGCTGNGCCGCCACCGAAGGNAGGCGAAGCTCATAAAGCTGAGCAACCAAAAGGCAAATCTAAAGAGAAAACGATGACCATGTCGATTTTTCTCGATCGCCTTATGATGGCTGAATCAGGCGGCAATGACTTAGCACGCAGTCGTCGCTCATCTGCTACCGGACCTTTCCAATTCATCAATGCAACGTTCCTGAGTGTTGCCCAGCGCCANTTTCCTGAGGACATTGCCCAACTGTCACGCGTCGAAATCCTGGCGCTCAGAACCAATCGCAAGTTTGCTCGCAAGGCTGCCGAAGCCTATACAAAAGACNATGCAGCCCATCTCGCTGCTGCCGGTCACAAGCCAACATTCACGAATTTGCGTTTGGCCTTCTTGCTTGGCCCTGGTGGTGCTAATCGCGTTCTTTCGGCTTCGCCCAAAGCGAGGATCAGTGCGCTCCTTGGCAGAGCCGTCATGCGTGCCAATCCTTTTATGGCCGGAATGACCGCTTCAGATCTGATCGCACGCGCCGCNAGGGATATCTCGACCGATCCAAGATCAACTGCAGGTATCAAAGCCGGGAAACTTCCGAAGAATGCCCGACGCCNCCCGAAGATCAGGGTGAGATGCAATCTNTCGCGTCCAAGCTGCAAGCGCTGGCTGGCGCTCAAGCGCCGACGCCTGGCAAGATNTGCTAGGAAGCTCGCTCGGAGCAAAAGCAGAAACTAGTACGTGTCGATCCAGTCACAATTCACCCGTCCAACTCAGATATTTGGTCGGGCAAGCTGCCATTCCTTTGCCATTGTCGGACCAATTACAATATTAGCTGTATGTTGCTGATACCTTGGTAAGGGCGAAGTGAATCGTTAAGCGCCGTCCAAGGTCACATTCGGCGCGCGAATTGGAGAGGCAAATGCATCGGGTACTCATGGCGACGATCAGCATGGCATTGTTGAGCTTTGCCAGCCCTGTCCTGGCGAGCAATTGCGTGCCAGCCCAATTCGGCCAGGTTGTAGACCAAGTGGGTGAGAGCCTTCGCCAAGCTAATGCGAAGTCAGAAGCAGCAATGCGCGATAAATTCCTGCTGTTGGCCAAGCAGAAAGGGTGGTCGAAAGACAGGGCTGTAGAGAAAGGTTTTGAGCTCCTTACGGACACAGAAGTCCGAACACTTGATGCGCAAGCTAGCGAACTTCTTATTCGTATGGACCAGCTTTGAGATGCAGATGAGTCAAGCGCGACCTGCGCGCGGCTCACCTAATTAAAAGAAGTTGCCAAGCAACTCTTAGAAGTTACGGCAGCGAAGCGCGCCCATATTTCCGAGAAGCTCAACGTAGCCCTGAAACCAAAGCTTAAGGCTAAGAGTTCGACAACGCCTCAAAGTCCCCCGAAGACGACAGCTCGTCAGAACGCACCACCTCGTAAGGTCGCAAACAACGCTGCCCCAAAGTGCCAAAGTCGTCGCAAAGCCAAGCATGGTCTACGAATACTGTGGCAGCACCAGCCCCATCGCGCGAGGTGATGGCCGCTCTGCCGCCAGTTCAGGTAACAGCACCGAACTACACATACGGATCACATGAAATTCGCGCTGCTGGGCGTGACTTCTTCGGTAGTATTTCTGCTGAATTGGCAAGTGTGTTGAAGTTCGCATTTGACAGCTATGGCAAACCAAATGGCTACGTTCTCGGTACAGAGGCCGGTGCATCGTTCCTTGCAGGCCTACGTTACGGCCACGGCCACGGCCACGGCCAACTGTTTACAAAGCAGTTCGGAAATCGCAAGATCTATTGGCAGGGCCCATCAGTTGGAACCGATTTCGGAATAACTGGATCCCGCGTAATGGTGCTTGTGTATAATCTTAAGGACGAACGGAGAATCTTCAGCAGGATCGTCGGCGTTGAAGGTGCCGCTTATCTTGTGGGTGGCGTTGGTATCACCTTTCACAAGAAAGGGGACCTCATCCTTGCTCCGATCCGAACGGGTCTTGGTCTGAGGCTTGGCGCTAACATAGGCTATCTCAAGATCACGCCGCGCCGAAGCATAAACCCCTTCTAATTGAATGGACAAACAGTTTCGCGCCCAAGAGGCATTGATCGCCATATCGGGTCCTGTGCTGGGGTTCGACTTTTCCTATGCGAATTTGACTGAAGAGGCCCCTAAATGAACTTGGTTGATCGATTGCGCCGCGCGCAAGATGGGGCAATTGTTAATCGCATGGGTGAGCGGGCGGGAATGACCTTGGATGAAGCCGCGGCTGTCATCGAACAGGTCGTCCCGGAGCTCGCTCATAATATCGAGCGAAACACCCTTTCCCGCGGCGGCCTTGCCGATCTTATCGATATGCTGTCCCAGGATCACCGGGCCAACTATCTCGACGATCCGGATGTGGTTGGCGGTGACTCAGCGCGCGAAGATGGCAAAGAGTTACTTGGTCAAATCGTTGGCACCAAACATCGAAGCCGCATTATCGCTGCGCGTGCAGCCAGAGAAACCGGAGTTCCAGCCGATAAAATCGAACACATGCTGCCCGAGATCGCGGCTGTTTCTATGGGTGGCCTGTCGCAGCAAACTTTTGGCCCACTCGGCGATATACTTGGCCAGCTGCCCGGTGGACAAAGCTCGAGCAGAGCGCCATCCAGCACCGGTGTTGGCAATCAAAGTCCACTTCCAATACCTGGCGAGCCATCGTCCGGCGGATACTCTGGTGAGAGTTGGTCAGGTTCCGACGGAGGCATGCTAGCGGAGACCGATTTCGGCGGGCAAGGCGGCCAATTTGACAACCAAAGCCCTTTACCCGTGCCTGGAGGTGCTCCGGGCGGAAATTGGGGCAGCGGCCAAGTCGGACGTGGACAGCGTGGTGGTTATCGCGATCTCTCCGATATTCTAAGGCGTCGCGGTGGCGGACTACCCAATCAAAGTGGCGGATGGCTGTGGTCCATTGTCCGACAGATCATCGGTTCCGCACTTGGCTTTCGAAATGGCGGCGTGATGAGCTGGATTATCCGTCTCATCCTATTTCGTATTGCGTGGCCGATGCTAAAGCGCGTTTTGTTTGGCCGATAACACTGACCGAAATTTCAATTTCCAAACGAGACGTCTGGGGGCGGCTCTCTGGCAAGAGAGGTGCACATCTGCGTTGACCGGATTTCCAGATGACTACAATGACGTCAAGGTTTTGATCACTCGGTCGAAACCAACTGGCTCCTCTCCTAGCAGCATATCAGCTGCAGCCTTGTCAAAGTCGCTCGCACCTGCGGCCATCGGATCTTGCGGTAGAAGGCGATGGTCAAGCACCAAGCGAGCAAGTAGTATACGTCGGGCATCCCCACCTGCCTGTCCAGCTAAAGTACCCTCCCACGCGAGGAGAATGGCGGACGTCACATTGTAGAGCGCGCTCACAGCCATTCTGGCTTTGTCTTCCTGTTGCTGATCTGATGCGATTTCCTCTGCAAAGGAAATGGCGCGATCCAACTGCTTGACGAGTTGGTCTTTGAACTGGCCGGGTAGTGCGCCGATATCATCCAACCTTGCTCGCAGTGCTTGGACAAGAGCTTCATGTGCGCGCACTTTGGGAATGGCCCTGGAAACAACATCTAACGCATTGATGTTGGAGGTGCCCTCCCATAATAGGCCGACCTGGGCGTCGCGTATGAGCCGGGCATTGACCCAGTCTTCGATGTAGCCATTGCCCCCACGGATCTCCATTGCGCCAGTCGCGACCGGAACATTGTCACGGCATGCGCGCAGCTTGAGCAGTGGCGTCAGAATACGCAGAAGCTTCTCGGCTTGTTCGTCGCCCGCGTTGGCGGCAGCCATGGTGTGGCCAGCAAACAGGAACACACTCAATGCCTGTTCCGTCGGCAACATGATCTTCATGAGCTGCCGACGAAGTAATGGAAATTCGATGATCCGCTGCCCAAACTGGCGCCGATGGCGAGCGACCTGTAGCGCCTCATTCAAGCAACGTCGCATCATTGCAGCTGCACGAACCCCGTGAGAGAGGCGAGATAAGCTCACCGTCTTCATGATCTGGCGCAGTCCGCTGCCCTGTTCACCGATCAGATAGCCAACTGCACCGTTAAGAGTGACCTCTCCTGATGCCATCGAATTTGTGCCAAGCTTGTTCTTGAGCCGGACTATCCGGTAGTGATTTCGGTTGCGGTCATCCAACTTGCGAGGGACGAGGAAGAGGCTCAATCCTTTGCTGCCCAGGGGCGCGCCTTCCGTGGGGCAAGGAGCAAAATGACTTCTGCATCAGTGCTGGAGCAAAACCATTTGTCTCCGAAGATGCGCCATTGCCCCCCATCCGGCTTGGCGACGACCTCGATATTCCCGACGTCGGAACCGGCGCCTTGCTCGGTGAGAAACTGTGCGCAACGATAGAGCTGTTCAATGTCGTCCGACAGCATTTGGGCTAAATACTTGTCTGCGACATCGCGGGTAGACGTGTTGCGCAACAGTGTGATGCCAGTATCGGTCATTGAGACAGGACACATCAGACCGAATTCACCTTGCACGAACAAATACTGGAAGATGTACTTGATCAAAGGTGGCATCGGCTCCGGCCAGCCGAATACGCCTGCAACATGGCTCATGCGATGAATTGAGAACTGCCCATATGCGATGCGTTCCATCTCAGTAAATGAAGGGTGATATTCTATCGAGTCGACATCACGGCCATAGGCATCGCGATGATGGAGGACGGGACGATGGCGATCAGCGACGCGTGCAAGTTCATCCAATCGGCTGCCAGCTAGCTGACCAAGCTCACGCATATGTGGCTCGACGACAGCACGGAGATCAGCAGAGAGATAACGTGCGACTCCGAGATTGAGCCCCTGGTCACAATCGTAGAAATTCAACCCGGCGCAGTCAGGCGCGACCCAGTCGGCACGTTGAGATGTGTTCATGCCTGAATCGTTCATGAGGTAAGCACTCCAATAGTCTCACGCGAGGCTGTGTGTTGATCTCAAATATATATACTAGCATGTGAGATCGGCATACATGGCTCAGCATATATGGCCATGCAAGTTGGTGAAGGAGTACTCGATCAGATGGCAGGTCCTCTGAAAGGCGTACGCGTTATTGAGTGCAGCACGGTAGCACTCGGTCCCTGGGCAGCTCAGACGCTCGGAGATCTCGAAGCCGATGTCATAAAAGTCGAGTCGACGACGGGCGATACGACCCGCTACCTGTGACCTGCGCGAAATGAGAAAATGGCCTCGTTTTACCTGGGCTGTAACCGTAACAAGCGCTCGATTGTCCTGGATCTGAAGTCAGACACTGGTCGCGATGCATTATACGCACTGGTCAAAAAATCTGATGTCGTCCTTCATAATTTCCGCACGGCACCGGCCAAGAGACTGGGGCTGACATATGCTCAATTGAGCGAAGCTAATCCATCCATCATCTGTGCGGCTGCTTATGGTTACCGCGCCGACGGGCCAATGGGTCCACGGGCCGCGTATGACGATATTATCCAGGCCGGCACGGGGATGGCCGCGCTGCAGTCGGTCATTGATGGTGAACCACGCTTCGTCCCCAGCGTCGTTGCCGACAAGACGACATCGCAAGCCTTTACGATCACTATTCTTGCTGCATTGGTGGAACGCGAACGCTCTGGCGTTGGCCAGGATATTGAAGTGCCGATGTTCGAAACGCTCGTCGCAAACGTCATGGTCGAGCATCTATTTGGCGAAACATTCCTGCCAGCGGTTGGCACGGCGGGTTACAAACGGATACTCAACTCTGAGCGCAGGCCCTACCGTACGAAAGATGGTTTTTTCGCTCTGCTGCCTTACACCGACGGCCATTGGCAGGAGTTCAGCATCAAGGTTGGGCGGCCGGAACTTGGAGAAGATCAACGGTTCCTGACGCTTCAGTCCCGTCTCAAGCATGTCGAAGAATACTATGCCCTACTGGGTGAGATCGCAGCAACGCGTACCAATTCAGAAAGGAGCGCGTTGTTGGCGGACAGCAGTATTCCACACGGGCCGGTCAATACACTCGAAGATTTACTTGATGACGAGCAGCTCAAGGCGACCGTCTTTTGGAAAGAGGTTAAACATCCGACAGAGGGTCAATTGCGCACGACGGATGTTCCGCAACGGTTTAGTCGTACGCCGACCGAACTCAAGAGATTGCCGCCACTCTTGGGCGAGCATTCAGCGGAAGTTCTCAGAGAGGCAGGTTATAGCGACGAGGATATTGCGGAACTCATTGATAGCGGGGTGACAGTCCAGCACTTATAGGCGTTGAGCCGGCCGACAAAGTGAGCAAGTCGAACGGTGATTCCATCCGGAACGATCTTGCTGTAAGAGCATGTGGACCGTTGCCGGCAAACTGGCGCCCGCCTAGACGGCCACTGGCGCCTTGATATGTGGATGCGGCTCATAGTTCACGACTTCAAAATCCTCGTAGACGAAGTCGAAGATACTTTGGACGTCCGAATTGATTTTGATTTGCGGCAGGCTTCGTGGTGATCGCCTGAGCTGTTCTTCTGCCTGCTCAAAATGGTTCAAATAGAGGTGCGCGTCGCCAAAGGTGTGTACGAATTCACCTGGCTTCAATCCGGTGACCTGCGCCACCATCATGGTGAGAAGCGCGTAGCTCGCGATATTAAACGGTACACCCAGGAAGACATCAGCCGAGCGCTGATAGAGTTGACACGATAACTTGCCGTCCGCGACATAGAACTGGAACAAGCAATGACAAGGTGCCAGAGCCATGTCTGGGATGTCCGCCGGGTTCCAGGCCGACACGATCATCCGCCGGCTGTCTGGCGTCGTTTTTAAGGTCTCTATGACTTCGGTAATCTGATCAATAGCCGGGGCATCGATAGCAGGCCATGATCGCCATTGCTTTCCGTAAACCGGTCCAAGGTCACCAGTATCGTCAGCCCACTCATCCCAAATGGAGACGCCGTGAGCCTTGAGATAAGCAATATTGGTGTCGCCCTTCAAGAACCATAGAAGCTCATGCACGATTGACTTCATATGCAGCTTCTTGGTCGTAACCAATGGGAAACCGTCGGCAAGGTCGAAACGCATCTGGTGGCCAAAAACGCTGAGTGTACCCGTACCGGTTCGATCGCTTTTGCGGACGCCGGTGTCACGGATGCGACGCATCAGATCCAGGTATTGTTCCATTGAACTTCTCCCAAGCGTATCATCGGCACAGTTCCATCACGGCATAGACGTGATGACCGTGAGTACGGTTGCGTTGTAGATCGCATGCAAACAAAGTGGCACCCATAAGCTGCCAGTTCTCCACAGAGCCCATGAAAACAGAAGCCCGGCAACAAATACCTCTATGATTCCAACGATCGAGTATCCCCAGTGCAATAACGTCCACCCAATCGTGGTAACGAGAGCCGCTCCAACAGGACCGATCTGCGAATTCGAAAGCCGCCCGAACAAATAACCGCGAATCAACAGTTCCTCAGCAAGCGGTGCGCCAATGCAGAGAACGAGAATCGGCAGTTTTAGATCAGACGAGCCGATCAATCTTTTGAACAACCGCAAGTCGCGCTCAACGTCCGACCAAAAGAAATTAAATGCGATCCATGACACAACCAGCAAAACGGTAATGATCACAAGAACCGTCGAAAGTGTCTGATTGGCCGATGTATAGGGGCGTTTCCAGGCGAAAGTGTAGCTCAGTTTGCCGGGAAACTGGCTCTGAACGTAGGTCATCATCAGCAGCACGCAGGCCAGCTGAAACGTGCCGAGGGTAATCCAAGTTAGAAAGGCAGGTGAGTATGCCCACGTTCCTGGGTCTGGTCCTTCGACGGGGAAGAACGACATGCGGAAGATGGTCGCAAACAGCAATGCCAGCATGACAACGCCGAAGACCACCAGGCAAGGCGCAGCGATTTGATGCCACCAATCAGGTAGAGGTGAATTCGCTGGTTTTCCGAAACTGTCGTTTTTGGGCATCAATTCTTGACTTTGTCCCGATTCGCTCGATTGAATACCGTTGTACCTAAGGAACGGTTCCGGCATTCAGCTTTGTAAGCCTATAAAGCTATGGAATGACAAACGCCATGAAAGAGACGTTACGATCACTTTATCGCGGGAATTCAATACGGTCCCGCGGGTTTCGTTTTGCAATCCTAGCGTTCGACATAGTGACGATCGTTTTCTTTATCGTTTCTTCACTGATGGATGATCATTTGTGGATCTACATCGTCGATGCCATTATCGGACTGGTCATTCTCGCTGACCTCACGGCACGTTGGTGGATTGCAGAGCGCAAATCCCGTTTTTTTATGGAAACAACGACCTGGGCCGATATCGTCGTTATCATTACCCTGTTTCTGCCAGCTCTAGTGGAGAGTTTCCTGTTTCTCCGGGTGGTACGCGCGTTGCGCCTACTCCGTTCCTACCGCGTGCTCAAAGATCTCCGGGAGGAATTCAGTTATTTCCGCCGCAATGAAGAAACCATTCAAAGTGCCGTTAACCTCGGTGTCTTTGTGTTCGTGATGACGGCGCTGGTTTACGTTGTGCAGGTCAATACGAATCCGCAAATCAACAACTATGTTGATGCGCTTTACTTCACTGTCACAGCGCTGACGACAACTGGATTCGGCGATATAACCCTGACCGATACATCAGGGCGGATTCTTTCGGTTCTCATCATGGTATTCGGTGTCGCGCTCTTCCTTAGGCTGATCCAAACCATCTTTCGCCCCGCTCGAGTTGTACACGATTGCCCGGATTGCGGCCTGCACAGGCATGATGCAGATGCGATCCACTGCAAGCATTGCGGACGAGTTCTGAATATCGCCAGCGATGGCGTGGATGCCTGATCGTCCAGATATTCCATATAAAACATAACGTTAGGGGCGTTCACTTCGTAACTTTTTTTTTCCTCTTTCGCGCCCTATATTAGAGGTGTCGGATTCGTTCGACTATGGCGATAAACTGTCATCGTAATAAGCTCATCGGACCCGGGGGCAGTACCCGGCGCCTCCACCAAAGCCCGCAACTTAGCGGTATGCTCTTACAGAACTGTTGTGCTGCGGGCTTTGGCGGGGGCGAAATAGGATCGACGAGGGTGTAAAGGGTGGTCTTTCGCTCGGCATGATACCACCGTTATCGGGTCATCTTAATAGTTGCAAACGACAACTATGCTGAGCCACAAGCCGTAGCTGCTTAAGCAACGTCTAAAGCTCAAATAAAGTCCTTGGAAACTAAGCACTTCCAAGGCGGGGTTTGGCTGGCACCTGGCAACAGAAGCCAGCCTTTTAACTCTTATCTGCCGCTGGATAAATCTGCGCACATGTGGCAGCGCGGCTCCATCTCTGGTGGACGACAATGCGCTGCAGACTCGAAAGGGTTGTGAAACGATCACTGAAGTTGGTAGTGTCATTTTGAGTAAAAAGAATTGCAGCTGAATGACATCCAATGTTTACCTTCGCGCCGATAGCTAAATCGACATTTGAAGGCCGCATCATGGGCGCACCAGAATAGCCGGGAAGACCACGACCGCATGTCAGGCGAAGGAACGATTGATTACGAATCGCTGATGCAGGATGCGATGCGCGATATCGTGCGGCGCGTACTAGTTATCGCTGCAAATGATGGTCTGCCTGGAGAGCACCACTTCTACATTTCATTCGATACACTGGCACCAGGTGTCATCCTATCCAAGCGCCTGCGCGACAAGTATGCCGAAGAAATGACGATTGTGCTGCAACATCGCTTTTGGGATTTGGAGGTCAACCAGGATCGTTTCGAGGTCAAGTTGACCTTTGATGGGATCCCAGAGCGGCTTGTTATTCCCTACAACGCTATCAAGGTGTTTTTCGATCCAAGCGTTCGATATGGCCTGCAGTTCGATACGGCGGATCTATTGCAGGATCCACGAGCACCTCAAAGCATGGCTAACCGTGAGACTCCATTTGATACAGTTGCGTGTGAAGTCAACCCTATCGAAGAGCTGGATTCGGGTAATCAAGACACGGCAGGCCCGACGCCTGCTGACGATGACCTTATAAAGCGAACGGTTCCTGCGATCGTCGCATCAAGATCGAGTGACAATCAATCGGCGGGCGAGCAGGACGAGGCCGCGGTCGAGAAAGATGCTGAAGAAGAACAGCAGGCCGGAGCCGAGATCGTGAGCCTGGATGCATTTCGTAAGAAGTAACGTCCCGATCTCCGGCGCAAAAGAATCGGTAATTTTTTGTTACCCGCGTAGCTAAGAACCTTTGTTATTAGCCCTAGAGTAGAGTTATAGTGTTATGATCCATGGACTGCGTATTTATGATTGTGCGCCTGGTCGTTTGCCGGCACTTCTCGATAGATTTGAGAACATTACGCCCAAGATATTGGATCGCTTCGGCATCAAGCAAGCGGGATTTTGGACAACGGTCGTAGGCGAATCCAATCATCAGCTCATCTATCTGCTCGAGTGGGAATCAATGGCGGAACGTGAGCAAAAGTGGAATGCGTTCCAGGCAGACCCTGAATGGCAGGAAAAGCGAGCGGCCACAGAGAAAGATGCGCCGATCGTTGCCAATGTCTCAAGCCAACTGCTGACGCCCACAGCCTTCTCAAGCGTCAAGTAATTGCCAATCGTACTCTAGCCTAATGGCGCGGTAGTATGCGGCTGCCGCTGGGATTGTTTGGCTTTGCCGGCCTTACTATTTGACGGTTGGCTCTGGAACTTCAGCCGCAAAACACCAGCGTTTAGCGTTGCACACTCTACATGCTGGACAAACGGATCAGATGCTTCGATGTTTGCAGCTTCAATGCCGCTCTGTGGTGTCTCGAACTGTCTGACATGAACATTGTTGTCGCCGGCTCCTGGCAGCGCCAGCATCGCGATCATGACGATGATCTTGGGTTCCATATCTTATCCAATCCACACGCGCCTCAACGCGTATTGTGACCAGCTCATTGGCTAGTTTTGCCTATGAGGCAAACTTGACGCCAAATTCCAATCGTCTGCCTTGGTGTGAAGCAAGCACGATATGCTTTTTCGGCATCATCGCTTACTGCACGCTCACGCAATACTTTGTGAAACTTCCGTGGATTGCAGGCCGAATTAATTCTCCCTGATCAGTTCAAGAGACGCGACAAAAACGGCAGTATTTTGAATAAGTTAGACTCACTTTGAACAGAACCAATGCTAGCAATGCGTAGGAGTCGGCTAAATGACGCCCCAGCCCCCGAAGCCTGGAGCTAAGCAATCCGGCATGCTAAGTGCTGGATCAGTTATGTTTGAGACCCAAGAAGTGAGGCCCTGCCATGAGCACGACCCGTACTGAATCCGATACCTTTGGCCCAATCGAGGTTGATTCCGATCGTTATTGGGGTGCTCAGGCTCAGCGTTCGCTGGGCAATTTCAAGATTGGCTGGGAAACGCAGCCACTTCCCGTGGTGCGTGCTCTTGGAGTGGTAAAACGAGCCTGCGCTGAATCCAACATGGAGCTTGGTCGACTGGACAGGGAGATTAGCAATGCGATCGTCTCGGCTGCTCAAGAGGTAATCGAAGGGAAGTTGGACAGCCATTTCCCACTGGTCGTATGGCAGACCGGTTCCGGCACCCAGTCCAATATGAATGCGAATGAGGTGATCTCAAATCGTGCGATCGAGATGCTCGGCGGTGAAATGGGTTCTAAATCACCAGTCCATCCGAACGACCACGTGAACATGAGCCAGTCATCCAACGATACCTACCCGACTGCCATGCACATCGCTTGCGCAGTTGAAATCAACGCCCGTTTGCTCCCTGCTCTGACAAAACTCCGTAACGCACTGAATGATAAGGCCCAGGCTTGGACAGACATCATTAAGATTGGCCGCACGCATACCCAGGACGCTACTCCTCTGACGCTTGGTCAAGAGTTTTCCGGCTATACGCAACAGCTCGACAATGGAATTGAGCGCATTAAGAGCAGTCTGCCAGCGCTCATGGAACTGGCGCAAGGCGGCACCGCGGTTGGAACCGGCCTTAATGCTCCTGTCGGATTCGCCGAGAAAGTTGCGGAACGTGTGACAGCGATTACCGGTCTCACTTTTAAGACGGCACCGAACAAGTTTGAGGCTCTGGCTGCTCATGATGCGATGGTGTTCAGCCATGGAGCCATCAACACAGTGGCAGCATCCTTGTTCAAGATCGCCAACGACATCCGTTTTCTTGGTTCCGGCCCGCGCTCTGGCCTTGGAGAACTAGCGCTGCCAGAGAATGAGCCTGGCTCATCGATTATGCCTGGCAAGGTGAACCCGACCCAGTGTGAAGCGCTGACACAGGTTTGTGTTCAGATCTTTGGCAATCACTCAGCTCTCTCATTTGCCGGCAGCCAGGGACACTTTGAACTGAACGTGTTCAATCCTGTGATGGCTTACAACTTCCTGCAGTCGGTTCGGTTGATGTCAGATGCTGCGGTGTCCTTCACAGATAACTGCGTCGTTGGCATTGAACCGCGCGAAGACAATATCAAAGCCGGTTTGGAACGATCACTCATGTTGGTCACCGCATTGGCGCCTAAGATCGGTTACGACAACGCAGCGAAGATCGCCAAAACGGCGCACGCCAATGGCACAACGCTGCGCGATGAGGCCGTCGGCGGTGGATATGTCACCGAAGCTGAATTCGATGAGGTCGTGCGGCCGGAGAAGATGATCTCTCCCGCGTAGTGTCGAAGCTCTCTGTTGCGAAGGCAGGTTGAAATGACCGGTGATGTTGTCGATCTGCGCACGTTTCGCAAGCAGAAGCAGCGAGAAGATAAAGAGGCAAAGGCGGCCGAAAATCGAAGCAAGTTTGGCCGCACGAAAGCCGAGAAACTGCGCGATCAGACAGACAAAGACAATCAAGCCCGCCATGTGGATGGGCACTTGATTGATCGTTTGGACGCTGGTGATGACGAGTGATCTTAGCCATCTAACTGGCAATCTTGCTAGGGGCCCGACTGATCGTTCGTTCGCGCCGACTCGGCCGGTCAAGCGTTCATTCTCAATTGCTGGTCACCGTACGTCGATTTCCCTTGAGGCCGCGTTCTGGGATGCGCTGAAAGCAATTGCTGCCAGCAAAGAACAATCACTGGCCTCGCTTGTCGCCGAGATTGACCGCGAACGCGGCGACGCCGGTCTTTCTGGCGCAATCCGTGTTTGGATCCTGGATTACTATCGCCTCCAAGGTGGTCAAGGCCACGGCGCGGAAGGCCATGATCTCAAATGATGAAGTACTTGAACTGCTCGTTTAGCCGGGTTTCGTCCTGTCGCGTTTTGACCTTTATCGGGCCGTTTTTCGCAACACCGAATAAGCGTCCGTTGCGGCCACGGATGTAATTTAGGTGATCCATAAGCCGCTTATATGCCCGGTCATAGGCTTTTGAATCGCGACTTGCGACTTGGCCATAGTTTGTTAAGTGGTGGCGTAAACCTTGATAAGATAGAACAGTTAAGAACAAGACATAAGTCTGGTTCATGCTGTGGGCGGCGTTGGCGCGACGCAAAAGGCGGATCAAGAACCAGACTGCGGTTAGCAAGATGCCCCGCCACGTGATGACCTTGCTCTCTTTCCTCGTTTTCTCAGATTGCTTGCTCTTCTTTTTATCCGCCCATTTGTTCGGATCAATCAACGGCGTAAAGAACAACATTCGCCAACGCGAAAATGCCGGACGCTTATCCAATGCCCAAAGTCGTCCGACATGCTCATAGCCATAGATGAATAACGTCACGAGACTGACAGCATCCAGCGAGGCTTCGACGCGTATCGTACGATCCTTTAAGCCTGCAATGCCTTCATACTGGCGCTTGAATTCCTCGCCACCAACTTTTGGTGCGCCGAATGTAATGACCGCACCAACCTCGTATTTGTTGCGATACGGGTTAGAAAGATTGTCAGGATGACCGGCAAAGTGGAAGGCTGCCAGCTTGGCCAGTGCTCCCCCGAGCGAATGTCCCGAAAATACTGTGCGCTTGATGAGACGCTCGTTGATCAGGCGGTCGAGCCAACGCTCGATGTCAGGACGTACACTGCCCCAACCAATAGCGAAACCAGTATGGCGAGGTGGATCCAGTTCCCCGATAACCGGCCCATCTCTCACTTTGCGCTCGTCACTCAGGTGCGTCGTGAAGATTGAGTCGACGTCAGTTGCCCAATCCTGAAAGGTGAAGAATTCTGTTCCGCGGAAGATGACGTAGGCTGTCTCGTCCAGCACAAAACCGTAGGCCTGCGTATCTGCTATTTCTTCACGCGCTTCAAAGAACTTGAAATCAGTGATTCCAATCGGATGATCTTCGTACAGGTTCTTTCGGATTACGCTCGGCTTGTAGTATGCCAATGCCGATTTGTAGGCGAGAAACTCTGTCAGAGTCAGGGGCGACTTATCTCCCTCCCAATCGAACTGCTCGTCGAATATCCTGAAACCCGAATTGTACCGCGTCGGCGGGTTGCGCTCGAGGAACCAGATATAGCGTTCTGCCATGTCGCCCGAAACAAACTGCAGATCAAAGTCTTGGGCGCCATCTCTGTCGCTCAGTGCATGCATCTGGTTCGTCTTTGCAGAGGAATCGTGCTGCAACAACAGCTCGTCAGCCTTTGCATGAGATGTTCCGTTCACATAGTTCTGCTTTGCCTGACCCAAAGTAGGTTGTTGTTGGAGGATCTTTCCCTCCAGCGCCTCAATGTATTTCTGTGTGCTGGACATGATCGTCGCAAGCTTCGGATTAGAAGACTGGTGCCCGCGCCCTAAATTAGCGACTGCGAATAAGAATGGTCAAATCAGTGAACAAGTTATCGCTGTGGTAGCAGCACTCCGCCGCGAATTCAGGTACATTGCCGCTTATGAAATGGAAGAATGACGAGCGAAAACGGCGCGGATACCATCATGGCAATCTCCGCGAGGCATTAATGGAAGCCGCGCTGTCCCTCATTGCCGAGAAGGGCCCAGCTGGCTTCACCTTTGCTGAGGCGGCCCGTGCGGCTGGCGTTTCTGCTGCGGCGCCATACCGGCACTTTCGCGACAGAGACGCGCTTTTGGCGGGTGTTGCCCGCCTCGGGTTCGAACGCTTTGGTGATATACTCAGCAAGGCCTGGAATGACGGTCAACCGAGTGCTAAAGTTGCATTCACCAATCTCGGCAGGGCCTATCTTGCGTTCGCCCGCCAGGAACCAGCATTCTTCACAGCAATGTTTGAATCGGGCCTCTCTCACGCGGAATACCCCGAATTGCGCGAGGCAGGTGACCGCGCCTTTGCGATCTTGCGTGAGGCCTGCGAGGCCGTCTGTCAATCAATACCAGTAGAGAAAAGACCGCCAGCCATGATGATGNCNCTGCACATCTGGTCATTATCACATGGAATTGCATCGCTGTTTGCGCGTGGAGACCGTGCACGCAGGCCNATCCCCATGGAGCCGGAAGATCTCCTGGAAGCGGCTTCTCTGATATATATGGACGGTCTAAANAAAGATCGCTGATACCNAAGCCGATCTCTGACTATCGCCCTTCGAATGTAGGAATGCGCTTCTCAAGCCTGGCTGCGACGCCTTCCACTGCATCGCGCGTGCTATATGTACCCAGAGCGCGATCATCGAGTGCGGAGTGCTCGGCATGGAATTGAACATCCATCTGCCGAAGCATGATGGCTTTCATNGTGCGCATCGAAATCGGTGCATTCATAGAAAGGCGATCGACCAGTTTTTTCGTAACGGCCTCNAACTCATCTGGGGCGGCGACGCGCGAGATAATGCCGAGATNATGCAGACGTCCCGCTGGCATCGGNTCTCCAAGAAGNAAGAACTCCCTCCCCTGAACTGGGCCGNCGCTGGACATGATCTTTTTGGTCAAGAACCAAGTTGTGGAGACTCCCATCTGCGCCAGCGGCATCATCAAGTAGGTCTCGCTCGAAGCAACAACGAAGTCACAGTGCAATGCGAGTTCGCATCCACCGGCAATGCCNGGGCCGTGTACAACCGCCACGACCGGCAACGGATAACGCTGAACGGCNTCGAACATCTGTTCGATGATCACAGCCTGTTCGGGATCGACCCCCGTTGTTGCGAGTTGCAAGCCACCGCAAAAGGCAGGTCCCTCNCCGCGCAAGACGGTGACACGCTCTTCGGCTGGCGGTTCAACAGCGAACGCCGCACGCAGCTCCTCCATCATTTCNTCGTTCAGGGAGTTGCGCTTTTCTGGGCGGTTCAGCGTCACGGTCCGCACGGCGCCATTGGTCTCGACTTTGACGAGGCTCATGATTTTGTCTCCNAAGGGNTCTGGTTGGCTTCTGGTCAACAGAAGATCAATAGGATCGCGGTAAACCGAGAACCCTTTCTGCAATGAAGCAACTGATCAGCTGCTGGCTCACCGGAGCGAGACGGCCGATCTGCACTTCCCGGAACAACCGCTCAACGTGATACTCTTGCGCGTAGCCCATNCCGCCATGGGTNAGAACTGCACGTTCGCACGCCTTGAAACCAGCTTCGGCNGCGAGATACTTCGCCATGTTTGCCTGTGCNCCGCAAGGCCGGCCTGCATCGTAGAGCATCGCAGCCTGTANTGTTGACAGCCAGGCCGCTTCGACCTCCATCCAGCTATGAGCCANCGGATGTTGTATCGACTGGTTCATNCCGATNGGCCGGCCAAAGACNGAGCGATCCTTGGCATATTGACTGGCACGTGAAATCGCCTGACGGCCAATGCCGACAACCTCACCTGCGATCANAATACGCTCCGGATTGAGCCCGTCCANCAACTGATAGAAACCACGTCCCACTTCTCCAACGACGTCGCTTGCTGGAACCCGCAGATCATCTATGAACAGCATGTTCGAGTTGACGGCATGCCGACCCATTTTNGGGATTTCGCGGATCTCAACTTTTGAACGATCCAACTCACAGAAAAACAACGTCATACCATCAGCGCGCTTATCTCCCTTGCCTGCTTCCTCGGTGCGGGTCAGCAAGAGAATGCGATCGGCCTGCTGCGCGCAGGAGTTCCAGATCTTTCGACCATTGATGACATAGTCATCGCCATCGCGTCGCGCGAATGTCTTGATCTGTGTTGTATCGAGACCTGCATCTGGTTCGGTGACACCGAAACTGGTCATGAGATCACCGGAGATGATNGGTGGCAAAAACGTCTGCCGCTGTTCTNCGGTGCCGTATTTGACGAGTACGTTTGGCCCGAAAATATTGAGGTGGATGGCACTAGCCGCCGTCTGGGCGCCGGCAGAATTGGCGACCGCTTCCATCATCACGGTTGCTTCCATGATGCCAAGAGCGGAGCCGCCAACTTCTTCCGGCATGCAGATGCCAAGCCAGCCACCTTCGGCGATCGCTTTTCGAAACTCGTGCGGATAGTTCCCGNTACGATCGGTTTCCAGCCAATAGTCGTCGTCGAAGTTTGCCATGATGCGTTTGATGGCATNCTGAATATCTTGCTGCTGTTCTGTCAGCTCGAAGGGAAGAGCCTCGTTTGGCCCGGTCGCCAATCCGTCCATTGTCGGTCTCCTTGCTCTCACTCTACTTCGGTACGATGACCGAGCCTGAGGCGATCAGTTGTTCTATGCGTTCCGCTTGCATGCCTGCNTCCGCCAACAATTCACGGGAGTGTTGGCCCAGCTGCGGGCTCAATCGAGTGTTGCTGGTACGTCCAGGCGTGCGTGGCACAGGCCCATCACCAGCTGGCGCGACTGGAAACACAGGAGCCGCGTCCGTTCCTTGTGTTTGCGGGTGCTCCAGCCATTGACCATAGTTATTGATCGGGCTCGCCAGNACACCTTCCGCTGTTAGGCGACTAGCCCATTCTTCCGTTGTCTCNGTCTGCAGGATCTCATCCAGTAAACCTGTCAGCTCAGCAATATTCGCGGCACGATTTTCGAAGCTGTCGTACTTTTGATTCTCNATTAGGTCTTCACGTCTCAAGGCACGACATATGGCATGCCAATCACTCTCTCGNACCAAAGTCAGCGCGAGCCAGCCATCGGCGGTCGGATAGCTGCCGGCGGGTGGGTTTAGTTTCGCCGNAGAGCCGCCGACAATTCCGTACTCAAGGATCTTGGGTCCCTGCAACGCAGCAGCTGATTGCGCCAATGACACATCGACATGTCNCGCGTCGCGCTTGGCAGGATCGCCCCACAGAGCCATCGACGCTGATTGGAACGCGTATAGNCCGGTCACGGCATCAACGACCGTGGTGTCAATCTTGGAAGGTACATCGGCGCGNCCCCGGTTGATCATCATCATGCCGGAGTGGGCCTGGGCAACCGTATCGCTCAATGGCTTCTGAGCCTGAGGGCCTGTCTGTCCGAGGCCAGACACCGAGACATAAACAATCTTCGGTTGACGTGCTTTNACGGCTTCAAATCCAATCCCAAGNCGATCAGACACACCGGGGCGGTTGTTCTCGATGAAAACATCGCTCTTCGACGCGAATTCAAGCACAATGTCGATCGCGCCTTCGGCCTTTAGGTCCAAGGCCAGGCTCTCCTTGCCTCGGTTGTAATAAATGAAGCCAGCAGACGCATCGNCATATCCTNGCCCGAGCGGACGCATCCAATCCCCGGCTGGTGGCTCGATTTTGACAACGCGCGCACCGTATTCCGCAAATAGGCNTCCGCAATGCGGCCCCGCAATTCCCTGTGATAAATCGAGCACGCGTAGCCCTTCGAGTGGGCGAAGATCCAACATGGTCTGTTCCGAGTCAGCTGNACTNATAGTTGTGAGACTACCGCCGTCTGCCTCTTAGCGCAAAGCACGCCGCCTCAATGAATCAGGCAGATGATCCTGATGTTCGTGTTNGTGGTTTTGGCGGGCCTGTGAGTAGCGCAGCCAGCAACGCAGTGCCACCCAGCACTGTAAAGACTGTAAGTGAAAGAACGTAATCACCGGTTGCATCGTAAAGGATGCCGGAGATTAATGGGCCACACGCCTGTGCAATCACTTGAATGCTGAGCGCGATACCGCGAATGGCTCCAAAGCTCTTACGGCCGAAGTAGTCGGCCCACGCNATTGGTAGAAGAGTAAGTACACCGCCGATGCCAAGACCAAAGATCAGCGCCGTNATGTAACCTTCCAGATTATTGTGAACCCAAATCATGCCAGCTGGCGCGGCAGTGACACAAATGGCTGAGAGCGCCAAGCTCCATTGGACCNGTATGCGTCGTGCCAACAGACCGAAAAGCACTCCTGATACGCCAGACGCGAAAGAAAACGTCCCGATCATCAAAGCCGCCTGGGTAGGATCAATTCCACGTTCGATGAGATGAGGAGCTTGATGCAGGGAAACACCGGCCTGCACCGGGTAGACCAGGGCCGTATACAGTGACAACAACCAAAAAGCTGGTGTCCGCAATGCCTCTGCGCGGGTGAAAGATGGTTCTGCTTCAATTGCCCCGNCCGCTTCTCCACCATCAGNATCATTCGCACCGACAGCCTGGTCGCCATCTGNTTGCAAGCCCAAGTCTTCCGGTCGTCGCACNATCAGNAGCCAAGTCGGGATGAANCCGACGATAAGCACAGTTGCTCCAACCGCAAGCCACCCAGTGCGCCAACCGTCATAGTTGATCGAAAACTGTGCGATAAGCGGAATGCAAACCAACCCGGTCATCANTGCGGCTGTTGATACAGATGTTGCAACACCGCGATGCCGGATAAACCAATTGTTGATTGCACCATAAATGCCGAGATCAAATGGCCCGGCGAATGTCATACGGCCAATACAGAAGAAGATTGTGAAATAGAGAAGTGACTCTGTCAGCGACAGCGCCGCAGAGGAGGCCGCCATCAGCAGTACGGACAGGCAAAGCATTGCGCGTGCACCGTGGCGGTCCAGCATCGGGCCGAGCACTGGAGACGTCAGCGCTGCAAGCAGACCACCGAGTGACACCGCAGCCGACATGCCGGTTCGAGACCAACCAAACTCTGTCGTCATAGGATCGATAAAAATCGATAACGTAGCGACAGAAGAACCTTGCCGGGCAAAGCTCGCACAGCACACGCAAACAAGAATGGCCCAACCATAGAAGAACGGCAAGCGGGGCTGCAGCAGAGCCGGCAGGCCTTTCTGGCTCATGTTATTGCAGCCCTTGTTTCTTGTTCTCTGCGGACGCTGTTTAGCTTGCAGAATTGGCGACGATATCGTCCAGGACCGGATAGAGATAACCCGTAAATGTCTCAGGGTCTTCGCTCATCGGGAAGTGGCCAAGGCCTTTCATAATGGTGAGCTGCGCGCCATCAATTTTTGCAGCCGTTGCCTCGCTGGCTGCCGGGGTACAGGAGTAGTCATAATCGCCGGTCAACATATAGGCAGGGCATTGCTTGGTATCGATTTCATGGACCTTATCGCTGATGTCACCATCTATGGAATAGAAGTGCAGGTCACCCATGAATACACCAGGACCACCTTGCATATAGTGCCATAGCGTTTCCCAGCGGTGCTTTAGCGGCGCTCCTGGCCCCACGAGGCCATAGCAATAGGCTGCACTCATTTCACCGCCATGGATCGTTGGGCGGTGGAGCCAAGAGATATCGAAATAGCGCTGCTCCTTGGCCGAAGATTGCAAGCCAATGATACAGCGCCAGTAGTCAGGATGCCTTCGTGCGAGTTCCAGCACCACTCGACCGCCAATCGAGCAGCCGGCCACAACAGGGCTCTCTAGCTCTAGCGCTTTTGAAACCGTCATAACCAGATCGACATATGAGTCTGTCGTCAGCTTGTATTCTTCGTCCTGCCACCCCTCCGGTGGTGACGACTTTCCATGCCACGGCATGTCAAAAACGACGACCCGGAAACGCTCCGTGATCTTTGGATCATTGAGCAAAGCTCGGAACTGGCGCCCGTCGGAGCCGGCTGTATGAAGGCAGACGAGCGGAATACCCTGACCGGCTTCTTCCCAGTAAAGCCGATGCGGCCGACCGTGAATGTCGAGCCGCATGTAGCGCCCCGTGATAGGTTCGATCTCAACGCTGCTCATGATGCGCCTCCCACCTTGCGTGGCTTCTCCAGCATCAGTTTGAGCGTGAGAAAGTTGGCCATAGCCATTTCGATATTGCCTTCCATCTGCATCTTGCCTTCGCGGATAAGGGCGATGATGTCGTGATGGCGTGGTTTTGGTAACGGTTTCCAGAATTCCTGCCAGGCTTCTTCGGTCCCTCGAATTTTGAAGTCGTAGGGCGTGACATAGACGTTGGCCGGACTGACATTTTCAATTCGACCTTTGCGGATTTCTACGAGATGTCCTGTATCTCCGATCTGCAAGAGCATGTCGGCACTCATCCAACGGCCACGGTTAACCAGTGCGGCATCGTCGTTGACCAGATTCTGTAGCTTCTCAATCACGTTGATGGGGTCTCCGCTGCTACACACATGTCCAACTCATCGGAATGGACCTCCCCCTGCGGGCAAGGTTCGAAACAACCATAGGAATGGGCGGGCGATAGAGCGGCCATCGCCAGTAGCATGGCCATTGTCATTGCGGACGCTCTCATTCGTACTCCCTCCAACTACTTCGGCACACGAATTTCACTGTCGTCTTTGATTAACTGGTTGAACACGTAATCATTCCAGTCTCCGAGTGACGGTCCGAGATTCTCAATGGAACCTGGCGTTTCAGACAACCGCGGCAACGTACTCGGAACAGTAATGTCACCGTGTAACGCATGCTTAAAAGTCGTCATGGTCTGGCGTGCCGCAAAATGGGGATCGTTGAAAATATCGGCAACGGAGTTGACCGAGCCGCAAGGAACGTCACCGTCCGTGCACTGCTGAACGACCTCAGCCATTGGCAGTGACTTGGTGAATGCCTCGACAATGCCCTCAATCAAGTCGCGGTCGTCGATGCGGTCCTTAGTCTTAGGGTGGCTCTCCGCAAGTTCCGGCTTCTTTAGAACGTTGCGCGCCATCCGATCCCACATTCGATCACTGGTGCAGGCGATCGCAACCCACTTGCCATCCGCGGTTGGGAAATGACCGTGAGGACAAGCGTTGCGGGTACTTACGCCTTCGCGCTCGCGAACGATGCCGTGTTTGCTGTAAAGCGGTGCCATCTCATCCAAGACACGGAAGATTGACTCGAACAAAGCCACATCGACCACTTGCCCCTTGCCGGTTTGTTCGGCAACGCGCAACGCGAGCAAACCTCCCAGTGCACCGTAGAACCCGGAGATATAATCAGCCAACGATGTCGAGCCAGGTGTGACAGGTGGGGTATCATTGCCAGGAAGGCCAGCGAGATACGTCAAGCCGCCGACGGCATGGGCAATCCTGGCAAAGCCAGGCCGGTCACGGTATGGCCCCGTCTGGCCGTAACCGCTTATTCGAATGATCACGAGTTTGGGATTGATCTCGTGCAAGACGTCAGGACCGATGCCCCACTTCTCAAGAGTGCCGGGGCGAAAATTCTCCGTCAGGATATCCGATCGGCGAACAAGTTCTTTGAGCTTCGCAACACCTTCTTCCGACTTGAAGTCCATGGTCACAGAGTGCTTATTGCGGGCTTCGCTCAACCAGGCGAGCGTTTCGCCATGCACTTCTGTTGGCGTACCGAATACCCGCATAGGGTCTCCGTCTGGATGCTCGACCTTTATGACCTCCGCACCAAACTCCCCCAGCACGGTGGCTGCAAAGGGCGCCGCAATGAAGGTTGCGAGATCCAGCACGCGGACGCCATCCAAAGGTTTCTGCGTTTTCTGCTCGGCATCTTGGGGCATGGGGTGTTCTCTTCCGGTGGTCGTCACGATCTGGTGCTTAGGGATGCCTTGCGCAGCCAGGGAACGCAAGCCATCGCGCTATCCAGTGCTTGATCTTGCGTCTGATATCGCTGCTCGCTGTACCCTCCGGCCAATTGCCAACCGCGACTGTCCTCTGGATCTCTGCGATATTCTTCAAAGCCAAAGCTCAAGTCCTGGCGCCGAAAAATGTCGACACAGCGCAAGCCATCGTCAGTTTCGATTGATTTCAACACCAATGGCTTAGTCAATTACCAACCTGCCGCCGCACCCGTTTTTCCTGTGGCCCGCAAGCTTCTTGCTGCAACCCACTCAAAGCAGGCGGACGGGAGAACCTGCAAACCACGCTGCGAGATCTTCAACGGTCTCGCCATAGAACTGTTTGTAGGTCGCTTTCGAGACATAACCCAGGTGTGGCGTCAGGACCGTGCGGGGACAGGATCGGATTGGGTGGTCCTTGGCCAACGGCTCATCGTTGTATACGTCAAGGCCTGCACCACCAATCTGTCCTGCTTTGAGAGCAGCGATCAGTGCATCGTTATCGATAATCGGCCCCCGGGACGTATTCACGATGTAAGCGGTGGACTTCATCATCGCCAATTCTCCCGCACCAACAAGGCCGGTCGATCGTTCTGACAGTTTGTAATGAATAGTAATGAAGTCAGACTGCCGGAATAGATCTTCTTTCGACACGCGCTTCGCGCCAGCTTCAGCGGCTTGGTCATCGGTCAGATTTTGTGACCAGGCGATGACTTCCATACCGAAGGCGTTACCGACTTTTGCGACCATTGCACCGAGACGGCCCAAGCCAACAATACCCAATGTGCTTCCATCAAGATCCGTTCCCAGCGTTGTTATCCAACTGCCTTCCCGCATCCTTTGGTTCTCGGTCGGGATATGGCGAGCAAGTGACAACATCAATCCCCAAGCCAGCTCGGGCGTAGCATTGGTCGAGCCGCCCGTGCCACTGACAGGAATTCCGCGTTCTTTGAGATACTCAAGATTCAAAGCAGCATTGCGCATCCCCGTGGTGACCAGGAACTTTAGATTGCTCAGTCCCTCCAAGGTGGCGCGGTCAAACAATGTACGCTCACGCATAATGCACAAAACATCAAAGTCTTTGAGAGCAGCAACAACGGCATCACGATCGCCGATTGGCTCATGAAAGAACGTCACGTCATGTGAGCCTTCGATGGCCGACCAATCTGCCATCTCGCGCGCGATCTTTTGATAGTCATCAACAACCGCAATCTTCATGTTTGTCTCCGTACTTTGGTATCCGGTGAGAGCTTCAATAGCTCAAACGTGTTGCCCAACGTGGGGCATCAAACACCGCCATGGAAGGCGATCAACTCCGCATTGATTCGTTCCGGCGCTTCATACATCGCCCAATGACCGCAGTCCGGGATAATCACGCTTTTGCCATCAGGGCGTGCAGCCAAGCATTGGTCAATCCGATCCTGTACGCTTGGAAACGCCGATGCATCATGCTCACCGTAAATCACTTTCAATGGGCACGTCGCCTGCGACAGCCAGGTGGGTGTCATACCGGACCAACTGAACTTACGCGAGTTCCAGCGTGTCCGGGCGACATTCTCTACCTGTGTATCGACCGCCAGCTCATCAATCTTGGACTTATCCCACACCATAAGAACGCCCAGGTTCGACCGGTGAAGGGCTCGCAACTCCGCCGCTGTCGGATCACGCCCGAGCTCTTCACGCTGCTTGCGCGTGCTTACCAGTGGCAACGCCCGCCTTGTCGGTCGCTCAAAACCTGCTGTGCCGATCAAGCTAATCCCGGCGGCACGATTCTTGAGGTGAGCGGCAGTGGCAGATGCCAAAGAGCCACCAAACGAAAAACCAGCAATGTGGATGCGGTTGGATCCGTCAGCTAATTCACTGATCGTTCGGAAAACGACGTCGAGATAGCTATCGTTGTCCATCTCTCGATCGATATCGTCAGACGCGCCATAGCCCGGAGAATTCAAAGCGTGGACCGCGAAATGCTGGCTCAGCGCCTCGACATTGCGGACCCAATGGCTCCATGAACCGGATCCACCATGAAACAGGAACATTGGCTCGCCTGAGCCATAGCGTGTGTATGCCACGCCTGTCGAAGCCTTGCAGCTCTGTGCATCAAGGTTTGGCAGGAACCGCTCGACGGTTGGATCAATCATGTTGGCCTAAACAAATTCTGGAATGAGAATGCTGCCTTCCATTAACCGTCGTTGCGTGCGCACAACGCGGCAGTGTCGGACATTCCACTGATTGCCCGCCTGTTCGACTTTGGCACCCGCTACAATCACTCCGGAAGGGTTTCCGAGGCGTACATCGGCATCGTCATCTATTTCCCGCATGATCTGGTTCGGAATGGAGCCTGGCGTCTTGCATGCAGTTGCAAGGCACATAGAAAGCGTTAGAGGCAATGCACGATGAACATTACCCATAGACACGGCACGGACGCAAATATCGACACTCTCAGCTGTGTGCTGATTTCCGCTTAGATCGTGAAACTCAGCCGGCGCGCCCACCAGTGCGATCTTCGGGTTTGAGAGGGCGGCGTCTTCTGGTGTCTCAGCCATGCCCATCGACACAGCGGCAGCCCGACGGATCTGGTCGATGCGATCCATCAATGTGCGATCGGTATCCAGATCGGCAGGAAGTCGCGAGATGTCCGCTTTGAGATCAATTACTCTGACAAAAGCAACCGGATTAGTTGAATCTATCAGGGATGCTTCGATCGCGTTACCGTCCCCAAGTTCCAGTCGATCGATTGGATTGCCAGTCGGCAATAGGCCAGTAGTGCGAGAGCCGCCAGGGTCTAGATATTCCAGCGCGATCGGAGCACCCGTACCGCTGACACCCGGTATAGCTTGGTCGCCGTTGACGAAAGCGAAACTGTCTTTGACTGCAAACCGCGCGTGATAGATTTTTGAGGTGTTTGTGTTGAATACCCGCACGACGGTCTCGCCATCGTCCACCTTAAGCAACCCTTCATCTATTGCGAACGGACCGACAGCCGACGACAAGTTTCCACAAGTCGCTGCGTAATCGACGATTGGTTCATTCACAGCAACTTGCGCAAAGGTATAGTCGATGTCTGCTTCCGGATGATTGGATGGCGCGATCATCACTGCCTTGGATAGCGAAGAGATGCCACCTCCCAAGCCGTTCAATTGGCGCTCATAACCATCCGGACTTCCGAGAGCCTGCAGGAAGATGCGATCACGCCGATCCTGCTCGACCGGCAGATCGCGGGCATGGAAGAATACGCCCTTGCTCGTACCGCCTCTGATGAAGGCGGCTGAAATCTTTTGTTGCGCCATGCGTTCCTGTCTCTGATGACTTGCGCTATCGGGTTGCCGTCAAATTCGGTGCACCCTAAACTTAGAGCAAGATCGTTTCGGATGGAATCACCGTTCGACTTGCTCACTTTGTTGTCCGTAGCGTTAATATTACTCTACTCAGTAAGTTTAGAGACCGATTCACGTTTCAGACGGATGCAGCGAGCGCCTCCATCTAAAACGATCGGGCTCTAGCCGGCTTTCCTCAACAACCCATGGTCATTGCTGATATGTCTTCTGACACAGGCGCTCGGTTTGGTTCCCCTCTCTGGCAGGCATTGTTTGCGCCAGAAAGCATCGCGCTGATCGGCCAGTCAGACAATCCCAAACGCCCCTCAGGCCGGCCACTCAGATATCTAAGACGTGATGACTACAAGGGACAGGTCCACCCGATCAATCCTCGCCGGGAGACCGTGCAGGGTGAGACTGCCTACAAGGACCTCAATTCCCTACCCGGGCGGCCCGACCAGGCTTACATCCTTCTCGACACCGATCTCGCCATGAGCAGTTTTGCTGCCTGCTGCGAAGCCAGCATTCCCGTTGTTCAGGTTCTGGCCGACGGCTTTGCGGAATCCGGCCATGAGGGCCGTGAAAGGCAGGAGCAACTCCTGAAGATGGCAAAGGATGCAGGTGTCAGGCTGCTTGGACCAAACTGCATGGGCGTCGCAGATCTCAACAGCGGACTTAGCCTGACCGTTAATGCTGTTTTCGACGAGGACATCGAACGCGGCGGACGCGTTGCTCTGATTTCTCAAAGCGGCAGCATGATGGGCGGTCTGATGTCCCGGGCTGCCAGTCTTGGTCTAAAGTTCTCAAAAATCGCAGCCGTTGGAAACGAGGCCGATCTTGGCGTTGGCGAGATTGGCCAAATGCTCATTGGTGACCCTGAGACTGACGTTATCCTGCTCTTCTTGGAGACAATCCGACGACCCGACGAGATCGCAAAGTTCGCTTCAGCGGCCCATGCTGCCGGCAAGCCGGTCATTGCTTTCAAACTAGGTCGGTCTTCCGTCGGCCAACAGCTTGCCGTGGCACATACGGGTGCGCTCCTCAGCGAAGACAGCCTCGTTGATGCATTTTTCAGAGACTTAGGCATTGTTCGCGTGACTATGCTCGAAGCCCTCATCGAGGCTGCCACGCTATGCCGTGGAAAGGCGCCAATCGGCAAGGCCCAACCTAAAGTCGGCGTCATAACAACGACCGGAGGAGGTGGCGCATCAGCCTGTGATCAGCTGAGTTATGTCGGGGTAGATCTGCTCACACCAAATGACGATACAGTCTCGAAAATCAGGGCCACCGGCATTAACGTAGGTCAAGGCCCGATGACTGACGTCACTCTGGCGGGTGCCCGTGCTGACATCATTGGTCCGTCTGTCAGTGCCATGGCGCACGATCCCGACTGTGACATCGTGTTGGCTGTTCTCGGCTCGTCATCTCGTGCGGCACCTGAGACCGCCCTTCCACCAGTGATAGAGGCTGATGTAGGTGACGCGACGCTCGCTGCGTTCCTGGTTCCGGACGCTATTGCCGGCCTCAAACTGCTTACAGAGGCTGGTGTTCCAGGGTTTCGCACACCGGAAAGCTGCGCCGATGCCATTCGAGCCTATTGCCGTTGGCAGAAGCCCCGTATCCGTAGCATTGCATCGATTGAGCCCCCGACTGCCCAGCGCACGCTGAATGAGCATGACTCGCTCAGACTGTTTGAGGAAGTCGGCATCCATACAGTGTCGAGTGTTGCGATCGCAGTGGACGAAGTCAAAGAAGCGAACCTGCTGTTCGACTACCCCGTGGTTGCCAAGGTATTGTCGGATGAGATTGCTCATAAGACCGATGCCGGCGGTGTGATCATCGGCATCGCGGATCAAGACGCCCTCATTAAAGCAGCAATGCAGATCAAGCAAAATGTTGAATCCGCGAGCCCTGGAAATACTGTCGAGCGGATTCTGATCGAGCCTATGGTTAACGGGCTGCAAGAGGTTCTTGTTGGATGCCAGCTTGATGAGCAAGTCGGGCCAGTTGTGACTGTGGCTCCGGGAGGCATCCATGTCGGCGTTTACGATGATAAGTCGGTTAGGCTGGCTCCAGTAGACTTGGCGACTGCCCGTGAGATGATTGATGAAGTTATTGGTCTTGCACCACTTCGAGGGCATCGCGGTGCGCCTTTGGGTGACCTTGAAGCGCTCGCAACCATCATCGTTGCGATTTCGAGGCTCACCGAGCGTCAGGACATCCGCGTAATTGAAGCTGAGGTGAATCCAGTGATTGTCTCAACCCGTGGAGCAACTGCAGTCGATGGACTGGTAAGAATAGCCGAATAATGGGCAATCCGCGAGGATTCTGTACTCATAGAACTTGAGTTCTGATCACGACGATCGCCTATGGGTTCGTTTTAAATGCGAGTAACGCGTTAGGCATATCGCTCAACTTGATTAAATCCGTGAAAAATTCGCAAAAACCCCCCTTGCGGCATTTTTGGATTTCGCGCATTGTTTGGTTTCGCTCGTGTTCGACATAAATAATGCGTGCCCCTCTAAAGTGGCCGCGAATGAAAAGCACGGGTCCGGGGAAGGAACTGAAACAAGGCAGCATGGTACGCCATGCTGAAGGTAGCTCGTGACGAAGCTTCTCGAGATCGATAATCTCCAAACACATTTCTTCACTTCCGCAGGCGTGGTCAAGGCCGTCGATGGTATTACTTACGACGTCGCCCCAGGGGAGACCGTGGCTGTTGTGGGTGAATCCGGTTGCGGAAAATCTGTCAGCGCAATGTCGATTTTGCGCCTCATACCCGATCCACCAGGAAAAGTAGTCGGCGGCAGTATTCGCTTTGATGGCAAGGACTTACTTGCTTTATCCGACTCTGAAATGCGGAATGTTCGCGGTCGCGATATCGGCATGATTTTCCAGGAACCGATGACATCTCTGAACCCGGTTCTGTCCATCGAAAGGCAGCTGACCGAGACGCTTGAACACCACTTGGGTTCGACTAAAGTCGAAGCCAGAAAACGCGCTTTGGAGCTTCTTGGTCTCGTTGGTATCTCCGAACCAGAGCGCCGTCTCAAGCAGTATCCGCACCATCTCAGTGGTGGTATGCGGCAGCGCGTTATGATCGCGATGTCGTTGGCCTGTAATCCGAAGTTGATTATCGCTGACGAGCCGACCACCGCTCTCGACGTCACAATTCAGGCTCAAATTCTTGAGCTGATGAAGAACCTGACCCGAGAACTTGGCGTGGCGATGATTATCATCACCCACAACCTCGGCGTTGTTGCTCGATACGCCGACAGAGTGAACGTGATGTACGCCGGTCGCATCGTGGAAAGCGGCACAGCGAAAGAGATCTACCACAACCCAAAGCACCCTTACACGCTGGCGCTGTTGCGCTCGGTTCCGCGGATGGACCAACCACGCGGTGCGAAGCTACAGCCTGTTGGTGGTCAGCCACCCGATTTGACCAAGCTTGATGCGGGTTGTTCATTCCGTCCGCGTTGTTCCTTTGCACAACCTGGCTGCAGCCAATCACGTCCAGCCCTGGAAGAGGTTGCAGAGGGTCACGTCACCGCCTGTTTCGAAAAAGCATCTGTTGGTTTGGGAGCCTAACCCATGAGCATGGACGCACCTGCTCCATCCGATACCCTCGTTCAAGTCCGCGATCTGAAAATGCATTTTCCGATCACGGAAGGTGCAATTGTGCCTCGTGTCGTTGCCCATGTTAAGGCTGTTGACGGTATCAGTTTCGATATCCGCAAGGGCGAGACTCTTGGCCTCGTTGGCGAGTCCGGCTGCGGGAAAACCACGACCGGACGCTGTATTTTGCAGCTTGAGAACGCGACCGCTGGTGAAATCATCTATGACGGTCAGGACCTTAATAAGCTGAACAAGCAGGAGATGCGCCCGCTTCGGCAGCGCATTCAGGTGATCTTTCAGGATCCCTACAGCTCCCTGAACCCACGCATGAAGATTGGTGACATCATTTCAGAGCCGATGATGGTCCACCAGACAGAGCCAGATAAGGCTGCGCGGGGACGCTCGTGTCAGAGAACTGCTCGGTGTTTGTGGATTGAACCCAGCATTTGCTGACCGCTACCCGCACGAAATGAGTGGTGGACAGCGACAGCGCGTCGGTATTGCTCGTGCTTTGGCCGTCAAGCCTGAGTTCATTATTTGCGATGAAGCTGTTTCCGCGCTGGACGTGTCGATCCAGGCGCAGGTGATCAACCTGCTCGAAGAACTGCGGGATCAGTATGATCTGACGTANCTCTTCATTTCGCACGACCTTTCTGTTGTCCGTCACCTCTGCCAGCGCGTTGCCGTGATGTATCTNGGCAATATGGTCGAGCTGGCTGAAACAGATGAGCTGTTCGACAATCCGATCCACCCTTACACCAAGGCTTTGTTGGAAGCGGTGCCGATTCCGGATCCTGTCATTGAGCAGGCGCGGGCCCACCAGGTGATTGAAGGCGAGATTCCAAGCCCGATCAACCCGCCGAGTGGGTGCGTTTTTCACCCTCGCTGCAATATTGCGGTTGAAGCCTGCAAGGGTTCTGCGCCAGAATTCAGAGAGATCCGCCCAGGTCACTGGGTGGCGTGCTCACAAGTTTGATGAGCGCTTGAGCANACCCTCAGGTAAAAGAGGGAAAGNAGATAAGAAGGCACGCTCAAGTGTCTCGTNGGTAACTTAACTGCAACCGGGAGGACTGAATGAAATCCCCATTTCTAAAGCTCGCGATTGGTGCGACGACAGCCACTGCGCTGACGTTTGGTGCCATTGGCGGCGCACNAGCTNTCAAGAAGGGCGGCNANCTGAACTTCGTGGTCGGCTCTAAGATCCCATCGTANGATGGTCACGTGGAAACAACGTTCGGCATGATCCATCCGATCCGTCCGTTCTATTCNCTNCTGATCCGCGTTAACCCAGACAANCCGGCATCTCCAACAGACTTCGTCTGTGACNTTTGCGAAGGTGANGTGCCNAAGGGNGAAGACGGNGGCAAGACTTACACGTTCAAGATCCGCACCGGCGTTAAGTTCCACGACGGTACGCCTCTGACGGCTGCTGACGTTGCTGCAACGTTCAACAAGATCGTTTTCCCACCGAAGGGTGTTGCTTCATCGCGTAAANCNTTNTTCAAGATGGTTGAGTCGATCACAGCTCCTGACGACACAACAGTTGTCATGAAGTTGAAGTTCCCATCTGGTGCTTTCATGCCGGCGGTAGCGATGCCGTTCAACTTCGTTTACTCGAAGAAGGACCTCGATACACACGGCTATACGTGGCACAAGAAGAACATCAACGGCACCGGTGCTTTCACCTTCGTTGAGCACCAGCCAGGTGCGTTTGTAAAGGGCAAGAAGTACGCCGACTACCACCACAAGGGTAAGCCTTACCTCGATGGCTTTACATCGATTTCGGCTCCGAAGATGGCTCTCCGTCTTCAGGCGATCCGTGGTGACCGTGCATCCATCGAGTTCCGTGGCTTCCCGCCAAAAGCTCGTGATGACCTGAAGAAGGCCCTTGGTGACAAGATCACTGTTCAGGAAGGTGACTGGAACTGCTCACTGTTCGTGACACCGAACCAGCTCAAGAAGCCTTTTGATGATCCTCGCGTTCGTCGGGCTCTAAACCTTGCGTTTGACCGCTGGGGTGGCTCTAAGTACCTGTCTCGTATCGCGATCGTTAAGACCGCAGGCGGCGCAGTGTTCCCGAACCACCCGTTCGCAGCAAACGAAAAAGAACTGACTGCAATGGAAGGCTACCGCAAAGACCTGAAAGGTTCTCGTGAGCTTGCCAAGAAGCTTCTCAAGGAAGCTGGTCACTCTAATCTTTCTCTGACACTTTCGAACCGCGCTGTTGACCAGCCATACAAGGTTGTTGGCACCTGGGCGATTGACCAGTGGAAGAAGATCGGCGTGAATGCCAAGCAGGAAGCTGTTCCGACAGGTGTCTGGCTTGACCGTATGCGCAAGATCAAGGAGCACGACATTTCGACGGATGCAAACTGTCAGTCTGTCGTGAACCCAATTGCGGATCTCTCCAAGTTCCTTTGCTCAGCCGGTAACAACCGTGCAAACTGCAAAGATCCTAAGATGGAAGAGATGTACGACAAGCTGCTCCGCCTCGGTTCGGCGGAAGAGCAGCGCGCCGTGATCCGTGACTTCGAAAAGCAGGCTCTGGAGACCCAGGCCCACATGATCACGACTCTTTGGTGGTACAAGATCAACGCTTATCGCTCTTACGTGAAAGGCTGGAAGATCTCACCATCGCACTATCTGAACCAGCACCTCGATAATGTCTGGTTGGATAAGTAGTCCGATAAACTTTAGCTCCGGGGGCCTGACGGCCCCTGGAGTTTCTCTTTGAGCACATAGAATGACCTGATCTAGGTCGCGGTGTACCCGACATTCAAGAAGGCTTAGCGAAGCACAATGCTGCAATACATCACCAAGCGCTTGCTGCTTATGATACCGACGCTTATCGGTGCAGCGGTGTTCATTTTCTTCCTTTTGCGCCTGATACCCGGCGACGTCTGCGAATTGCGNCTTGGCNCNGGNGGNGAAGCGGTNGATCCGGAACAGNTNGCGCTNTGCCATCAACAGCTTGGTCTGGACCAGCCGNTNNTNGNGCAGTTCTTCGANTTNCTCGTNAATATGGCGACGTTCAATTTCGGCGANTCGATGTGGACCGGTCGGCCGATTACGCATGAAATTGGCTTGCGCTTTGAGCTTTCGCTNCAAGTCGCGATNATGGCAACNCTNACGTCAGTCATCATCGCGNTGCCGCTNGGCACCCTCTCAGCCGTGTATCAGAACACATGGATCGANTATGTTGTTCGNACGTTCTCGATTGCTGGTATTGCCATTCCATCATTCTGGCTCGGNATTCTAATCATCTTGGGATTGCTGACNTTTACGCAATANGCGTTCGGTACGGCATGGATGCCNCCGATTGAATTTAGATCCATATGGGATGANCCNTGGCATAACTTATCCCAGCTCTTCTGGCCGGCGGTNGCCACAGGNTATCGNTACTCNGCNGTNGCNACNCGNATGACACGGTCNTCGCTCCTTGAGGTTCTTCGTGAAGANTATGTCCGGACGGCGCGCGCGAAAGGTTTGATCGAGAAAATCATCATCAACCGTCACGCANTGAGCAACGCGATGTTGCCGGTGGTTACCGTGATCGGTATCGAGTTCGCCTTCCTGATGGGTGGCCTCGTTGTGACCGAACAGGTGTTCAACCTGAATGGTATTGGCCGCCTCTTCGTCGACTCAGTGACCAACCAGGACTTCGCAATGACGCAGTATCTGGTGATGCTGGTGGTTGCGATTTTCGTGTTCACCAACTTCATCGTCGACGTCATGTATGCATGGCTTGACCCACGCATTCGTTACAGCTGAGGATTACTTCAATGGCTACAGTTGACAGCAAAATTGACCAGTTAGAAGACCTCCGTGATCGTTCAGGCTGGTTCAAGCAATTCCTACGGTTCCTGCGCAAGCAGCCACTTGGCTCAGCAGGCCTGCTGATTGTGNTTNNNATGATAGTTGTGGCGATATTTGCGCCATGGCTGAGCAGTCTNGATCCNGAGGCGAACTCATTCGAGAGCATGNTGGTCGGTCCTGGTACCGAACATTTCCTCGGTACAGATGAGTTCGGCCGAGACGTTCTCACCCGCATCATGTACGGGGCGCAAACGGCGTTGTTTGTTGGCCTGACCTCTGCCTTTATTGGATCGACAATCGGTCTGGTCCTCGGCGTCGCCAGTGCTTACTTCGGCGGTCGCTTTGACCTGATCTTCCAGAGAGTCATGGACGTATTCATGGCTTTCCCGATCATCATTCTGGCACTGGCTATTGTCTCTATCCTGGGTACAGCTACTCACAACGTGATTGCAGCGATTACGCTACCGTTCATTCCGAGATGCGCCCGTGTGGTTCGATCTTCGGCGCTTGCCATTCGAGAGATCCCATATATCGATGCGGCCCGTGCAAACGGGTTCTCGAACTCACGTATCATTCTGCGCCACATGGTGCCGAACGTGATGGCGCCATACNTGATCATGCTCACCGCTGCTGTTGGTCAGGCGATCCTTCTGGAAGCATCGTTGTCCTTCCTTGGTCTTGGCGTTCAAGAGCCAACACCGGCTTGGGGTCTGATGNTACGGAACGCGCAAGACTATATTGAGAGTGCGCCGTGGGTCGCCATCTGGCCAGGCTTCGCCATCACCCTCGCGGTGTTTGGATTTAACATGTTCGGGGACGCGGTGAGAGACTCGCTCGATCCTAGGCTCAGGTCGCAATAGCGGCCCGAACCTAAATGTTAGTNAAAACAAAAGCCCGGGTTTCGACCCGGGCTTTTTTTGTCAGTCGCGTGATTGCTCGCGTCCGCTTTAAGTGTTCAGATGCACGACGCTAACACTGTGTTCCGCCGTTTACCTGGATCATATCACCGTTGACGAAGGCACCAGCGTCTGACGCCAACATTGATACGACCGCAGCGACTTCCGTTGGGTCGCCTAGACGACCAACAGGAATCTTTGAGGCCTGTTCATTGATATGCGCTGTCATTGCNGGATCATCATGTTCTGACTTAATCGGACCAGGAGAGATGATGTTTGCCGTGATGCCCTTCGGGCCGAACTCCTTGGCCAAGGATTTCGTCAACCCCCACGCGGCGTGCTTGGATGCCGAAACATGGGCACGGCCGTTGTAGCCATTCATCGCGTTCATACCGGCAAAGTTGATGATGCGGCCCCAACCTTTCTCAACCATGTCTGGCAAGCAGCGCTGAGCCAGCCAGAACGTCGAGTTGAAATTGACGTTGAGCACTTCGTGCCATTCGGCAGCATCAATCTCAAGGAATGGCTTATGCGGGCGAATGGCAGCATTCGTGACCAGGACGTCGACGCTACCCAGGCCCACGATAGCTTCGTTGGCAACGCGCTTCGCGAAGTCCGGGGTTCCAATATCGCCCATGGCGACAACGGCCTTGCGCCCCATACTCTCAATCTCAGCCGCAACAGCGTCGCATTGGTCTTTTTTGAACTTGCCGTTGATCGCAATGTTGAAACCGTCAGCAGCTAACCGCAATGCAATTGCGCGCCCGATATTCTGGCCCGCCCCGGTTATNAGCGCGGCGCGGCCATTGCCTTCCATGGAAGTCATTAATGAGTTTCCCGTGGTTCTGGTCTATTGGAACAAGGCTTATTCAGCAGCTTCAGCTTTATCCGGATCAGCAAACTTNACACGGATGTCATCCCAATAGTCGGTGTCGAAACGGGCAAAGACTTCGCGAACGCCNATACCGTCATTCGGATCNGGTAACTTGTTGTGCTGCTTGAGATTAGCAAGCAGGCTTTCACATTCCATGATGACGCTGCGTATTAGCATGCCAGGCAGAATAGCGAGCTTGAAACCCAGATCCCGCGCCTGATCNATGGTCAGGTCNGGTGTCTTGCCACCTTCGACGTANTTGAACAAGCATGGTCCATTGACCTTNCTNGTTACCGCCTTCAGCTCATCCATCGTCTGAGGGGCCTCGACAAAAGCAATGTCGGCGCCTGCATCGATCGCGGCATTCGCGCGGTGGATGGCCTCTTCTATGCCAAGTTTGGCGCGCGCATCCGTGCGAGCAATCAGCATGAAATTCGGATCACGCTTAGCACTGACTGCTGCGCGGATCTTGGCAACATACTCTGGAAGTGGGATCAGCTCTTTATCNTCCAGATGGCCACACTTCTTCGGGAANCCCTGATCTTCGATATGGATCGCAGCAACACCGGATTTCTCGTACTCTTTGATCGTGCGCGTGATGTTGAGTTCATTGCCGTAGCCAGTGTCAGCATCGGCAACGACGGGAACTCTCGCGGCATCNGCAATCATCGAAGCATTTGCAACCATCTCAGTCATGGTCATCAGCCCGTAGTCGGGCAAACCACCTCTGGACATNGACGTNCCAGCACCCGTCATGTAGGCAGCGTCAAAGCCAGCATTTCNGATCAANGTCGCGGTGATGCCATCGTAGCATCCAGGCGCAATCANCATTCCCTCGCCTTCAATCANAGCCCGAAATTTTTTGCGCACCTCTAGCGTGTTGGTCATGGTTTTCCTCCTCCGCGATCTGTCTCCTNGACCTTCCGCCCCATTTGGCACAGTGCGATTCCAGGCGGCAAGTGAAACCGTACCAAATCAGATATCGGTTGAGCGCGGATTGTAGACCTTGCCCGGAATTCTAGGTGGTTTCATTGGTAGCACGGGCGGTGGCACAATCTTGGTATTGAGGCCACCTTGCTGTTCGAAAATTTCATTTTTGAATGGTTTGATAACCATCAACTTGCCGTTCTGTTTCGACGCTTCCTCCATCTCATCCTGGAGGGACTCAGCGATTTTCTGGCTCCAAGGGAATTTGTAGTAACGCGGCTCGATGGAACCTGGAAGGCGCATCCATAGATANATAGCTTTTCCTTCTGCAAAGTCGATGCCGAGTATATGTGCGCGATCGACGTTTCTCTCGAACCACGCCAGCTGCTTGGGCTTCGGTTTTGAAAGTAGTTCTGCCAACGACATATAGCCAAGCGGTAACATGCAAAGTCCGNTGGCCAGTGCGAGGGTGCGGATCCAAACCCGACGCGGTGACCAGATTGCAATACTGGCCAGCCCCATCATTCCTGCAGCTGCTCCAAAAAACAGAAAGAAAATGGCATCCATGGAAACTATTCCTTGGTCTCGTGTGCCTCTACTTGCTGGCACTGCCCGTGATCAGCGGCCGATAGATTGTCGACACACTGTCATCGANGAGATCGCCCTCTTTGGTCAGGCGAAATGAAAAGATGGTTCGTTCCTGATTGTGTCTTGTCAGAACCACGCTGCTCTGTAGCAGTTGCCGTGTGGACTCCAGCCTGGTGCGAACACTTACGACGACTTTCACCGGAACAATCGTTCCCGGTGGTATGTAACCGTACATATGCGCATTGACCGTATATTCACCGGCCGGAATGCCGCGACTGTAGGAAACTTCGTAATTCAGCTCCGTTGCGTCTCCATCGACGCCGAGATCATCGCGCAACAGATTGAACGTCTCATTGCCCTTATTCCAGAACCCAACGGCATCGCCCTCCGGTCCCTTCACCCAAAGATCGACATCGTATGGCTTCTCGACAGGCCAATGCATTTCAACAATCACATTGCCCGGAGCCTTGTGATCCTGAGCTTCAACCTCTGCTTCGTTGATGTGCGGCAGCAGCATCACAACCATCGCGACAAAGCCAATCAACGCCAGCAGAATGACATCGCGAAAAACGGTATCGGAACCCAGATCCTCGAAGTCGTCGAGTTCGTTCATTTGCGGCCGGCCTCACCCTGCTCAACGATAGCTCCGAGGAGATTGACAGTACCGGTCGCGAGCATGCGGTAGTTTATGGTGAGCCATAGATTGAGCATGGCGCCCAATAGCGTTGTGTAGAGCGCAACCGACATACCCGAGATGAGACGCCCGATCATGCCAGCGATATTGCTTGTGTNAGCAGCTGATTTGGCATCAATGCCGGACANTGCCNCGATGAAGCCTATAACNGTTCCGATNAGGCCGAGGAANACGAGGATGTTGGCTACCTGCCGAACGATGGAAATCTTATGGGTCAGCCGCATACGCAACAGGTTGATCTGAATCATCCGATTGTCTTGATCTAAAAAGTCTGCGGTTTCGAGATAATCGTGCNCGCGCGACCCCGCTCCAAACTGCCCGCTTTTGACGTCATCCAAGGCAGATGTCGTCTGCCAGATTTTGAGAGCGCACAGTCCCAGACCGTATAGAAAAACGGTGATGATGATGAGCGCGGCGATCCAAACGTTCTCAGCAAAGAGCCCGTCCAACCAACCTTGGAAATAGGCTGCAATAACAAGGGCGAAGCCAACGGCATTGATCAAGCCGAAACGCATAAGAAGGACATGANGGTGCTTGNTCCCGCCCAGTGCATCAACGGCCATTCGTTTTAGTGCTCGCTGCTGTTAAATNNATAATGATTGACGCATGAATNGCCAATGCCATCAAGCGAAAGCTTTTCACATCACGCCCTAGTTATNCNTNCTTNGNCTNGTTTGGATTGTCGCCGTTTCTTTCGCGCTGTTGCCAGTACAGAACCGATCAAATGTTTGAGTGCCACCACTTGCCATCAACTACGACGGCGTAGGCGTTTATCTTATGCTCACCGGTCATCGTATCGCCGGTGACATCCTCATAAATGTACTCGCCATNGGCAATCGACAGGATCGATGCATCTCCGGCNGCACCAGGCTTGAATGTTCCCAACTCNGGTCGGTTGAGCGCTTTGGCNGCATTGATGGTGGAGCGCTCGACAACCTCGGGTAATGGCATGCCGAGACAGAGAAACTTCGACATCGTCGTCACTTGATCATAAGCCGGGCCATCAATGCACANCTGGTGCACATCGGACGAAATAGTATCTGGCGGGAAGCCATTGGCCAGCATCTGCCGGGCAATCTTAAATGAGAATGATCCTTTGCCGTGACCGATATCAAAGATCACTCCTCGATCGCGCGCGGCGAGTACGGCAGCCTTGACCTTCCCTTGCCCTGTTGTCGGACAGTTCGGGAATGGTCGGAAACAGTGGGTGAGAACATCGCCAGGACGCAACATGTCGACGACTTCATCATAGCTAGGTGGAGGGTGATCGATGTGCGCCATAATCGGCATGCCGATCTCTTCGCCAACCTGTAGCGCTGCCTGCAACGGTGCGGTTCCCTGATCGCCGGATGCATGCAGTCCAACGCGCGCCTTGATACCAACGATGACATCGCGATTTTCGTCAGCCACCTTGGCGCAATCAGCCGGTGCCATAAGTTCCAGATTGCGACTTTCGCCATACATAATCGAATTTGAGAAGGCATAGATGCCCGCGTAAGACACATGAAGATAAGCGAGAATGCGAACCTGACTGGGCTCGATCACGTGCTTACGAAAACCTGCGAAATTACCGGGGCCGGCCGATCCTGTATCGATCGACGTCGTTACTCCACTCGCACGGCAAAACTCTTCGGCGTCGATGCCCAGTGACGTCCCACCCCAATAGACATGCGTATGCAGGTCAATGAGACCAGGGGTGACGATCTTGCCGGCGACATCTCGAACATCGGTATTGGGGCCTGCTTCCAAGTTTTCACCAACAGCTGTCACTTTACCGTCAGAGAAAGCAACGTCGCGCACGCCATCGATGTTCTGAGATGAATCAATCACGCGTCCGCCGCGCAGGATCAGATCAGTCATGGGGCATCCCCTTCAAGAGTAGGTCCGGGTCAGGCGAGTTCGCTGACCACGGAATAGAAATTGGCCTTACCTTCAAATCCAAGTCCGGGTAACTCTGGCAACCCAACAAAGCCATCGGCAATCTCAAGACCGTCCGTGAATCCACCAACGGGCTGGTGTGTGCGTGGATAGGCCTCCGTGCCCCCCAATCCCAGTCCGGCCGTGATGTGCAGCGAAAGGAGATGACCACCATGAGGGAAGATACTGCGGCGCGACCAGCCTTCTTGCTCGACCATCTCAATGGTACGCAGATACTCGCAGATGCCGTAGCTTAGCGCACAGTCAAACTGCAGCAAATCTTTGTCTGGTCTCAGGCCGCCATAGCGCAAGAGGTTCTTCGCATCCCACATGGAAAGCAGGTTTTCACCTGTAGCAAGCGGACTATCGTATTGCTTCGCTACTTCTGCGTGGAGATCAAAGTCCAGAGGGTAGCCGGGCTCTTCGTACCAACGCAGTTGGTATGGTGCGAGTGCTTTGCCGTAGGCCAAGGCCTCTTTAAGTGACAAACGCCCATTGGCATCGACGGCCAGTCGCTCAGATGGGACGAGTTCCAGAACGGCTTCGAGACGGCGCACGTCCTCTTCGATTGGTGCTCCGCCGATTTTCATTTTGACAATCGTGAAGCCGTCATCGAGATGACCACGGATCTCATCTTGCAGCTCAGGCAGGCCACGCCCCGGCGCGTAGTAACCACCTCCCACGTAGACGGGCACACGATCCGGCCACTCGCCAGCCCCATAGTTTTTGGCCAGAAACGCATAGAGTGGTTCACCTGCGATTTTGGCTGCTGCGTCCCAGACGGCCATATCGAGAGTTGAAGTCGCGACCGCGCGATCGCCATGGCCGGCTGGCTTTTCCTTTTGCATCATTGCGGCCCAGACCTTGAACGGATCAAGGTTGTCACCGGCTTGATTGAGCAAACTGTCTGAATCGGCAGCAAAAATGCGCGGGATCATCCGATCTCGGCAGATAGCGTTTTGGCTGTAGCGACCCGTCCCGCTAAAGCCGTAACCTACAATCGGCTTACCATCACGGATCACGTCCGTCATAACAGCAACGAAACCAGTCGTCATATCGGAGAAATCCATCGCGGCGTTGGAACGCTTCTCGCCGGTGGAGATCGTCCGTTCCTTAATGTCGACGATGCGCATGGATTAATCCGATTTTGCGATAGCGGTTCCGGGCAGCCGACAGTTTAATAACTGCGTGGCATACCGAGAACGTGCTGACCGAGATAGGCAAGGATCATGTTGGTAGAGATTGGGGCCGTTTGGTAGAGCCTTGTCTCACGCCATTTGCGTTCGATGCCATACTCACGGGCAAATGCAAATCCGCCGAACACCTGCATGCAGCCCTCAGCCGCATGCCAGGCGGCGTCGGCTGCCAGCATCTTGCACATGTTTGCCTCGGGACCGCAGTCGCGCCCTGCATCAAACATGGCAGCTGCTTTTTGGATCATCAGTTCGGCCGCGCACATCTCGGCATAGGAACTGGCGATCGGGAACTGAATGCCCTGGTTTTTGCCGATGGGCGCACCAAACACGACACGTTCGTTAGCGTAATCCGTAGCGCGTTTGATAAAGTACTTGGCGTCGCCGAGTGACTCATGCGCAATCAGGATGCGCTCGGCATTCATGCCATCGAGGATGTAGCGGAAGCCCCGCCCCTCTTCGCCAATCAGACTATCGGCTGGAATGCGCAGGTTGTCGTAGAAGATCTCGGTCGTGTTGTGATTGATCGCTGCGTCCAGCTTCCGGATCTCCATGCCGTTGCCTTTGGCTTCACGCATGTCCACGAGGAACGTTGAAAGCCCATCGCTGCGGCGCTTAACCTGGTCTGCTGGCGTTGTCCTTGCCAGCAACAACATCAGGTCTGACTGCAACGCGCGGCTGGTCCAAACCTTCTGACCATTGATGACATAGTGGTCCCCGTCGCGATCGGCACGGGTTTTCAGCTGCGTCGTATCACTGCCGGTCGTTGGCTCAGTGACACCAAATGCCTGCATGCGCAATTCGCCTGTCGCGATGCCCGGTAGGTACTTCTGCTTTTGCTCTTCACTGCCATGTCGGAGAAGGGTCCCCATCGTGTACATCTGCGCATGGCAGGCTGCTGCGTTACAGCCGGAGCTATGAATGGTTTCGAGGATGGCACCTGCTGCTGAGATTGGCAGTCCCGTCCCGCCATACTCCTCCGGGATGAGACTAGAGAGGAACCCCGCTTCAGTCAGAGCGTTGACAAATGCTGTTGGATATTCGCTCTCTGCGTCAAGCTTCATCCAATAGTCGTTTGGATACTCCTCGCAGATTTTGGCAACAGACTCGCGTATCTCCGTCCACTCTTGCTCAAGAGGCATTGTGATCGGTGTGTCATCACTATCAAGCATATTCAACTACTCCGCTGCGACTTGTGCCGTGGCCGGGACAAAGCCCTTCGGTAGACCAGCTTTGAGAATGGCACCATGGGCTGCTTCTTCAGGTAGTGCTCCGGTGAGAATCTCTCTTGCCTTGCGGAGTGCCATGACATCAATGCCGGTCTTGAGACCCTCTGCCTCGAGTAAGAATACGAGATCTTCGGTCACGATGTTACCTGTGGCACCGGGCGCGAACGGGCAACCACCAAAACCTGCCAGCGATGCGTCGAAGCGGGTGCAGCCGGCTTCCAATGCAGCATAGACGTTCGCAAGGCCTAGTCCGCGAGTGTCGTGGAAATGCGCCACAACGGGAATGTCACCACACAATGGAATGACCTGCTTCAAGAGTGAACGCACTTGCGATGGTGAAGCATAACCAACCGTATCTGGAATCATAATTTCATCGGCGCCGGCATCCAAGAGTTGTTCGGCAACCTTGAGGACTTCGGACTCAGCGACGTTCCCTTCAAGCGTGCAGCCCAGCGCCGTTGGCAGACCGCAGCCAACTTTCAGGTTGGCATACTCTGGGGTGTTGTTTCGCAGCTCAACGATCTTGCGAAAGCCTTCGACTGAATCGTCGCGTGTGCGCCGGACGTTGGCTTTATTGTGTGTCTTAGACACCGACACGATGCCGTTGACCTTAGGGCTACCCGTCTCGAATGCCATCTCAGCACCCTTGAGGTTGGGCACGAGCACCATGGCGTTAATGCCATCGATTTTTAGAGATTCAGTGGCGACGTCCCGCGCGTCTGCGAACTGCGGGATGACGCTGGGCGGTACGAACGATGTGACTTCAAAATCGACAACACCCGCTTCAGCCTCGGCTTTGATCCAGGCGATCTTCGTCTCTGTCGGCATGAACTGCTTGACGAGTTGCAGGCCGTCACGTGGGCCCACTTCGCGAACTTGAACGTCTTTTTGCATTTTGGTCTCCTTCTCGGAGTTGAACAAATTCCAGGTTTCGGCGCTCTCACACCATTTTTCAGTCACAGAGCAGTCTCTAGCGCCCTTTGAACACAGGCTTTCGCTTTTCGTTAAAGGCGCGAACGCCTTCCATGCGGTCTTCAGATGGTACGGTGAGATTATAGGCTTCGATCTCAAAGGCGTATCCAGAATTGCGATCGAGCTCCGTAGCCTTGTCGAGAGATTTCTTGGCTTGCCGCACGCCAATTGGCGCATTCTCGGCGATTGTCCGTGCGGTGGCTATTGCGTCGTTGAGCAATTCGCCAGGTTCGCAGACCTTGTTGATAATACCCCATTGGGCACCGGTCTCGGCATCAAATGGCTTGCCGGTCAGAACGATTTCCTTGGCACGGCGCACACCACAGGCTCGCGGTAGGTTCTGAGGACCGGCCGACCCTGGCATGATTCCCCGCGTTACCTCAGGCAACGCGAACTTGGCTGTATTGGCGGCATAAATAAAGTCCGTCGCCAGGGCAATCTCGAAACCACCGCCCATCGCCGCACCATTGACTGCTGCAATAATGGGCACCGGACAATTCATGATATTGCGGATCATCTGCTCGACGATGGCGTGCTGCTTCTTCCACGTCTCGTCAGTCATGCCGTCGCGCTCTTTCAGGTCTGCGCCGGTACAGAAACCGCGGTCGCCTGAGCCAGTCAGAATTACACAATTGGCTAATCCAGGATCGACATAATAATCCTGGAAACAATCGCGCAACTCGATCATCATTTCGGTATTCATCGCATTCAGCGCCTGCGGCCGATTCATCGTGACCACAGTGATCTTGGTATCATGAATCTCAACTTTGAGATGCTGGAAGCTACGCTCCATCGCTGGTGTCCTCGCTCATGTCTTTTGGCATTCCAATGATTTCGCTGTGTTATGCCATGAGTGCCGCAAAATCCCTATCCGCTGAGTGATTTGCGTATGCGTCCGATTGCGGGTGTCGGGCCATCGCAAGTAGGGTCGGCCAAACTACTGAAACATGCATGCGCTAACCTGCGGACACCAGGAGCATCCAGTATGACTGATACGGCCAATGGGGCAGGTGCAGATCTACCGCTTTCCGGCTATACTGTCATTGAGCTTGGCCACAGCGTGGCGGCACCTTACGCCGGCCTGATACTGGCGGAAATGGGTGCGGAAGTCATCAAAGTCGAGCGCCCTGATGTCGGCGATGACGCACGGGCCTGGGGGCCTCCGTTTGTCGATGACATGTCAGCTATTTTTCATGCCCTGAACCGGCATAAGAAATCCATTCAGGTTGATCTGAAATCCCCTGAGGGTGTGGCAAAGATTAGAGAATTGGCCCGCCAGGCTGACGCAATTATCCAGAACCAACGCCCTGGACTGGCGAAGGAACTCGGCGTTGGTGAGGATGTTCTCTGTGCCGATAATCCGCGCCTTGTTTACGCTTCTATCCATGCCTTTGGGAAAACCGGACCGCTTTCTGCGCGACCAGGGTACGATCCGTTGATGCAGGCGTTTGGCGGCGTGATGAGCACCCAGGGGGAACCAGGTCGACCATCCGTTCGTGTCGGTACGTCGATTATCGATATGGGCACCGGTATGTGGACAGTGATGGGGATCCTGACAGCGCTTCTGCGTCGCGAGAAAACCGGCACAGGCGGCGTTATCGACATGTCGCTCTATGAGACTGCGCTCGGCTGGATGACCTACTTTCTACCTATGTTTGCAATGTCTGGGAAACTTCCATCAAAGGCTGGTTCCGGTGTTGCGATGATCTCGCCTTACCAGGCCTTTAGAACCAGCGACGGTGAACTGGTGATCGGCGGAGGCAATGACAATATCTTCCGCAAACTCTGTGGTGTCCTTGGACATCCAGAGTGGGTTGATGATCCTAAGTTTGCCAACAATGGGCTAAGGGTCGAGAACAAGCCTACTCTGATCCCAATGATTGAAGCCGTTACCCAGACCAAGACGGCACAAGAATGGGCGGATCTACTCGATGACGTGAGCGTACCCAATGCGCCAGTTCAAACCATCGATCAAGTAATCACACATCCGCAGACCCAGGCTCTTGACATTTTAAGGGGGGAGCCTGGTTCGAACCAGCAGTTCTTCGGCCTACCCATGACAATTGATGGCCAACGTCCCGGTCGAGATGAACCGGCACCGGCGCTCGGTCGCGACGATGACGAGATTGCCGAGCGGCTAAAGCCAAAAGCTGCCGAATAATATGTCAGAGCTCTCAACGACCTGGAGGATCGACCAGTGAATATCCAGACCAAGATCGATAGCCCGACCACTGCCAGTGACCAACCTATCGTTGAAGTCTTGGCCGAGTTCGTCTGTGAACTCAAACATGACGATATTCCCAAAACTGTGCGGACGCGAGCGCTTCACCACATGCTTGATGCTGCCGGTATTGCGCTTGCTTCAACACGATATGAATTTGCTCATAAGACACTGGCCGGCCTGCAGGCAGTTGGTGGCCAAGGTTCGGTGCCGGTACTCGGCATGCCGGCGACACTGCCGCTACGCGATGCTGCCATTATGAATGGCTTCCTTTGCCATGGGCTCGATTATGATGACACGCATGTTGCTGCGATTGTGCACCCGACAGCGAGTGTCTTTCCAGCCGTGCTCTCGGCTGCTGCCCATGTTGGCGCGACTGGAGAGGAACTCGTGACTGCTTTTGTAGCGGGTGTCGAAACTGCTGCGCGTGTTGGCATGGTGGCAAAAAGCCAGTTCCATCAGGTCGGCTTCCACCCGACGGGTATGGTCGGAATCTTCGGTTGCGTGTTGGCCGTCGGCAAACTTATGGGTCTCAACAAGAAGCAGCTCATGAGTGCGCAAGGTATCGCGGTATCCATGGCCTCTGGAAGCATGGAATTCCTCGAAGATGGCGCCTGGAACAAGCGTATCCACCCAGGTCTTGCGGCTGGATCCGCGATCACAGCCGCCGCTATCGCAAAGGAAGGATTTAAGGGTATCACCGATCCCTACACAGGACGCTTCGGGCTCTACAATGCCTATCTTGGCTGCGGTCCGCGCACCAATGACATTGACCTTTCATTAGCCACGGCTGGTCTTGGCGAAACGTGGGAATTGCTGGCAACGGCCATCAAACCATTTCCGACCTGCCACTTCTCACACGGTGCAATTGATGCGGCTTTGGCCCTGCGTGATGATGTCGGTGACCCAGCCGAGATCAAGTCAATCATAGCGAGACTGCCAGAAGGTGTTCACAAGACGATCTGTGAGCCCGAAGCTAACAAGAAGCGGCCGCAAAACGACTATGACGCCAAGTTCAGCACGCACTTCCTGGTGGCTGCCTCGCTTATTCGCGGGCGATTGACATTGGACGAGCTGGAGCCTGACGTACTACGCGATCCGGATATCCTGGCCCTGGCCGACAAACTTGGTTACGAAAACGATCCGGACAGCCCATTCCCTGATGCATACTCGGGTGAACTCATCATCACGATGAAAGATGGCCGCGAGCTGCGCCACCGTGAACATATCAACCGAGGCGCTGCCGATCGTCCTCTCAGTAATGAAGAGATCATTGCCAAATTCGACGACAATGCCATCATGGCCGTAAACACTCAGACCGCAGCGAAACAGAGGGCCGCCTTGCTAACCCTTGATAGCGCTGATGTTGATGCGGCGGCGACACTGAGTTGCTTCTCACCAAAAAAATGCTAGTTGAATAGAAAACAACAAACAATAGCCCGGGCATAGACCCGGGCTTTTTGCCGATATGATATGGAGCCAAATCTGAGATGACCGAGCCCGTGATCCCGCGATTGTCCGCCACCGTCCTTCTTGCCCGCGACGGCAGCGAGGGGATGGAGATTTTCATGGTCGTCCGGCACCACCAGATTGATTTTGCTTCTGGTGCCCTGGTTTTTCCAGGCGGCTCGCTTGATGCCAGTGACCGTGATCCGCGCATTCGTGGTCTGTCAGACGGTGCGGAAGGATTGAGTGACGACAATCTCGCCTTGCGGGTTGCCGCGGCACGGGAGTCATTTGAAGAGTGTGGCGTGCTTTTGGCCCGCGACGTCAACTCAGGTGCAATAGTCGGAGGTGCACGTACCGCCGAACTTGGCGCGAAGTATCGAGCCAGCTTGGAGGCCAGCGAGGTCGGTATGGCAGATGTCATGGAGGCCGAAGGCTTGAAGCTCGCCCTCGATGAACTTGTTCCGTTTGCTCACTGGATCACACCGATTGGGCTGCCCAAGCGATTTGATACTCAGTTCTTCCTTGCCAGGGCGCCTGAAGATCATTCCCTTGCACATGACGGCAATGAAGCTGTCGATTCGGTCTGGATTACACCGCAGCAAGCCCTGGCGGATGCGGATGCTGGAAAGCGCACGCTTATATTTGCGACCACATTGAATCTCGATAAAATCGGACGCAGCAAAACTGTTACGGACGCTTTGGCTGCCGCGCAACAAGATACGATTGTCACTGTATTACCGAAGGTAACAAAGACAGAAACCGGACGAATTCTCGAAATTCCGATCGAAGCCGGATACGGCAAAGGCGAGTACCACATGGAGGGCGGTCCGGGTAGCGTGAAACTTGCCCAGAAGACCTAAACCGGATTTGTTGGTTGCCTGCTACTGTGCTCTACAAAAAATAATTCTTAGCAATTTGAACTGTGTCGATGGTTGCAGCGACCTATCTGCGACCACCGACACGGGGCAAATTCATGCATATTCTCGTTTCACTTCTTGGCGTCCTGGGCATGGCAATTTTCATTCTCTGGCGCATCCAACAAGCAGCTTACCTTGCGCGCGAAGTTGCAGACGTCGCAGGCAGCGCCAAGGGTCTATTCCGGCGCTGGAGATGGCGGCGCAAAGTCAATGCCAGTCCTACTGATCTCATTGAAGATCCACGCGAGGCAGCCAGCGTACTCATGATCGCCGTCGCTCAGGCTGATGGTCGGATCAGCGATACTGAGCGCCAAGTGATTGCGCACCAGATCAAAAAGTTCTTCGGTGCTTCAGATGGTCAGGCCGGTGCCTTGATTGCCCAAAGTGAGTGGGTCGTGAGAGAAGGTATTGATCCGTCTGAAGTGATGCGGCGGCTCACGCCCTTGCTGCAGAAGACCACAACATCAGCACAACGAGGACAACTCATCGCAATGCTGACTGCGACGGCAACAGCAGACGGCATACAGGATGAGATGACTGTCTTCGACATCAGTCGCTTCGCCAAACAGCTGAGCGCGGGCGCATAGCGCTATAGCGGCGACAGTGTCTCGTTTAAACCTCTCTGTTAGAGGCCAATAAAATGCGTACAATGGAACGAAAGCCGGATGTTCATTTAGATGCCCCTTCGCGAAACAATCGTTTTACGAACTCTTTGCCAGTCATCGTCAGCGCAACCTGCTTGCTATTGGCAATAGGCGGTATCACCTACCTGCTCTCGGACTTTGATGTTGCACCTAAGCGGCATGTTGAGACCGGTCAGATCACGGTGACTATCCCTGGCCAGCCTAGTCAAATCGTTGCAGCCCGAACCCGATTTGTCGCCGAACGCAACGGTCGATCCCAGGTGAATTCACGGCAGGTTCAGCTGCCTGATGGTCAATGGATTGACTGCGAGCATGACTGTAAAGCGACGCTGAAAGGTAGGTTGTAACTACCGCAAGACAGGAGCATCACCCTCTATGTCGTGTGATATTTGGGAGAAGCCCAATAGTCTACTGGCACAAGGAAGAGGATGGCTCCCTCTACCTTGTCGAAACAGCAACGGCCCTGGCAAAACCAATAACCAAACTAACGGTTTAGCTTTACGCGGCACAACAACATGATAAGGTGAATCCAAGACCAATCCAGATAGTCGCCTGAAGACACAAGCACGGAAAATAATCGTGCAGACATTGAGCCAGGCGCTGGAGTGAATGCCTTGGAGGGTACCAGGAACCAAGGTCGCGATGGCCGTCCAGACGCGACTCAAAAACCGCGCAAGAGTGAGCAAAATGCTCCTTGCGAAACGGACTACAAACCCCGTGGCGGCAAGCGTAATCAGTCGCGGTTCGGGCGAGACTATTCAGACTCATCCACCTACGCTGCGCTTGACCTCGGCACTAACAATTGTCGTTTGCTTGTTGCTCGACCCACGCGGCGTGGCTTCCATGTCATAGATGCATTTTCGCGAATCATCCGTCTGGGTGAAGGTGTCTCCGCAACCGGTGCGCTCTCTGACGATGCCATGGAACGCACAGTGGATGCACTTAAGATTTGCGCTTCGAAGATGATGCGACACAACGTAGTGCGTTCACGCTTGGTTGCGACCGAAGCATGCAGGATAGCCAGCAACGGTGAGAAGTTTATAAATCGCGTGCAGCGCGATCTCGGCATGAACCTTGAGATCCTTACGCGTGAGTTGGAGGCCCAGCTCGCAGTATCGGGCTGTGCCCCGCTGATTGATGAAAACTCTGATCATGCCCTGGTGTTTGATATTGGCGGCGGCTCGTCTGAACTGGTCTGGCTGGACCTCGCACAGCGCAGGAACAATTGGCGCCGCTCGCTTGCCGACAGGCTGGAGGCGACAGACTGCATTGCTGCCTGGACGTCCCTTCAGACTGGTGTTGTGACACTGGCCGAGAAATTCGGTGGTCATGATGTTGATCGAGCCGGCTTCGAGGCTATGGTCACCGAGGTTCAGCGTTTACTGGCTCCGTTTGAGGCGGAACATCGATTTGCCGAGCGGATTCGCCACGGCAATGTACACTTTCTGGGAACCTCCGGGACTGTGACGACGGTTGCAGGGATCATGCTCAACCTGGCCCGCTACGACCGTAATCGTGTCGATGGGTGTTGGCTTGCGGCAGATGACGTCCGACGCGTGACATATGATTTGGTCGACAAAAGCTACGAGGAACGCGTCGCGCAACCGTGCATTGGCAAAGACCGCGCAGACCTTGTTCTCGCGGGTTGCGCTATACTGGAAGCGCTCATGCGCACCTGGCCAGCAAAGCGCCTCAGAGTGGCAGACCGCGGACTGAGAGAAGGTATTCTGACGCTCCTGATGGCGGAAGATGCACAAAAACGAGCATCACGAAGACGTCACAACAGACGCTAACCTGCAAGCAAGTATTGTAGTCAGAAGATAGCAATCGGAAACGATATGGCACGGCGATCCAGCAAAGGTGGGCGAAGCGGCGGCGAACGCGAGCTAACCGTTCGGGTAAAAACTGCGCGTGGACGCACCACTTCTTCGCAAAAATGGCTGCAGCGGCAGTTGAATGATCCGTATGTCGCAGCGGCGCGCCGGGCTGGCTATCGCTCGCGAGCAGCCTTCAAGCTCATTGAGATTGATGACAAGCATAGGCTTTTGAAGCCTGGTCAATGCGTTATCGATCTTGGCGCCGCCCCCGGTGGTTGGACACAGATCACCGTCGAACGCGTCAAATCTCAGGACGGTGATGGCCAAGTCATAGCAATCGACATCTCCGAGATGGAAACCGTTCCAGGCGCCGAAGTTGTGCATCTCGACTTCATGGACGAAACCGCACCGGATCGGCTAATCGCTCTGATGAACGGCGAGTATGCCGACATTGTTCTTTCGGATATGGCGGCGCCGACAACCGGACACTCGCGAACCGATCACCTCCGGATTATGGCGCTCGCCGAGGCAGCAGCCTACTTTGCCAAAGACGTGCTGAGGCCGGGAGGAGCTTTTCTTTGTAAAGTTTTCCAGGGCGGTACGGAGAGAGGTCTGCTGGATGAACTCAAGAGAGACTACGAGAAAGTGCAGCACGTGAAGCCGCCGTCCAGCCGTTCAGACAGCTCTGAGCTATATGTTCTGGCGATGGGCTTTCGAGGCGAGCGTAACCAACCATTATCTGACTAACCAAGTCCTTGCACCCGTACCTTCGGCCAGGTGACTGACCAAGCCTTCGCTCGCATCCGCGCGATATACTGATCGTATTTGCGCAGTCCACTGGGAGTCGGCTCACCACGCATGCCGAACAGGCAGCCAAGTCCAAATGGTGCCAGAACCTCTAGCTTCCCAGCATCGTTTAGCCTGACGGCAACAGCAGTTGGCTGCTCCAACCAGTAACGCACGGCGTCAAGAGTTGGAGCAATCCGCAAAACTTGGTGACGGTGTGAATCGCTGAAGGCGGCGTATCCTGGCTGGTGAGAGCCCGCCAGTTCCCTTGAGAGGAGTG
>NZGY01000035.1 GCA_002689605.1 Filomicrobium sp. | reverse complement strand
AGAAGTCATTGAACAACAGCCTGACCGCTTGAGACCAGCCCGCGGAGCCCTCGAACAAAATCAAAAGTGCGAAAAATTCTGGACACTACCATGTTTCGACCTTTCAACTGCTCCAATGTCAGACCGGATACGCGCAGTTTTCCCGACTTTCCGGCGAATACCTATCGTGAAATCACGCCGCCAATTCTTGCCAAAATTGATATAGATGCGAGAGCGAACTCGTGACACATTCCAGACGCGCCCTTCTACAATCTGAAGAGTGCTGCGATAACGCAAGAGTTCCCACGGCTTGCTGGCTTTTCTGATGGCGTAAGCGGCATCCGCCCACAGGCCAGCACTACGGCCACGCGCCGCTTGCTCATGTCTGAGGAGTGCATTGGCCTTGCATATGTCATCGGTACCTTTGATCAATATGCGGGCCGCGCCGGTCCTTGCCAAATAAGCCTGCAGCCAAAGCTGATGCTGGCCGGACAAAACACGGATCTGTGCAATACGCCGGCCATATCGATCGCGCGCGCGTTCATTGCCAGATAACTCGATGGTTCGACCGATCGTTGCCTCTGATAGGGCCTTGGCGGTCCGCGCTGGTAGCGCCCAGGTTTTGGAAACACTTGGATGATCGAGTTTGCTTGGTGGAAGAATACCCGCCACGACCACTTCCGTCCCGTCGTCCAGCCGCAATGATCTAGGGCCGGTGACAGCCGTAGCCGTCCGCGTCATAAACCTAGAGAAGCTGCAATTCTGACCAAATGTACCGGCACTTGCATCCGGACTTTGCACAAATTCAGAACCGAAAAGTAGAAGAAGTATCAAAGAAACCTGCAATAAATGACTGCACGCGGCGCAAAATCGGGAAGACCACAACGCGCGATCTGACGATAAGGTTTCTGCAAGACATTCAGCTTCTCGCGACCTACAAATATCAGACATCTTGCAACCAACCGTACCCGCAAACATACCGGCTATCACTCACCGTCGTTACACAGACAAACCCGGAAGGACCTCATCTCGATGCTGTCCAGGTCAATCCTCAGCAAGCTTCTCATAATTCCGCCGGTGATCCTAGGGGGTGCTGTGCTTTAGTATACGGTTGCGTGGCGACAACCACCGCAACAGCTACCGCCGGTTGAGCAGACCCTGGCTGTACGCTTACTGACGCTGGCCAAGACCGATGTTACACCACGCATTGTCGGTTATGGTTCTGTACGTCCTGAGAGTGTCTGGAGTGGTGTTGTGCAGGTGGCGGGTCGTGTCGAAACCGTCAATCCTAAATTCCGTCGGGGTGCAACACTGCAGGCTGGCACCGAGCTTATCCGTATCAGCCAAGAGGATTATAAGCTTGCGATCGCAGAAGCGGAGGCGCAGATCCGTTCCGCCGAGGCATCACTTGAGGAACTTTCAGTCAGTGAGCGAAACACAAAAGAGCTGCTGCAGATCGAGGACGAAGCCGAGGCGCTCAAGCAGAAATCTGTCGACGCGAAAGAGGCACTGCTGAAGCGTGGCAACCTAGCGCAACTCAGTTTTGATGCAGAACTTCGCGATCTGTTGACCCAGAAGAAGCGTGTTCAGGATTTGCGAAACTCACTGCGATTGATGCCAACCAAGAAGTCGGTTCAGCAGGAGCAAATTCGCGTTAACAAGTCAAAGCTTGCAACTGCCAAACTCAACCTCGAACGTACAGGTGTCACCTTGCCCTTTGATGCCCGCATTGCGTCGGTGGATGTTGAAGTCTCGCAGTTCGTGCAATCAGGTACCAAGATTGGGGTTGCCGATGATATCGCGACGGCAGAAGTTACCGCTCAGTATCCTCTCGCACGTATTCGCGATTTCTTTGACAGATTGCGCGACGAGTTTGACCCTGGCGAGCGGAAATGGAAGAAACGGCAGGAATTTGCACGAGCGATTGGGCTGCATGCCGTGGTTCGTCTCAGGACAGGAGATCGCGATGTGACATGGCCCGCTCGCGTGGCCCGTTTGAATGACACCCTGGACGAACAAACACGAACCATCGGCATCATTACTCTTGTGGAGGGGCCTTATGCAGATGCACGCGCAGGCGAACGCCCACCTCTCGTTAAAGGCATGTTTGTGGAAGTGGAACTGAGGACCAAATCGCTCAATGATAAGATCATTGTTCCAACTGCAAGCATTAGCAACGGGCGGGTGTACATCGTTGACGCGAAGAGCCGGCTGCAACGGCAAGCTGTCAAAATCGGGTACCGTGGCGATGGTTTTGTAATTGTTGATGATGGTCTTAAAGCTGGCGATCGCGTTGTTGTTTCCGAGTTGCAACTGGCTACGCCGAACACGCTCCTGAAACCAACCGAAGATACCGAGCTCAAGACACGCCTCAATAAACTGGCCAAGCTTGAGGAGGCCGGCAAGTGATCGCTTCTTTCGCCCAGCACCCGACGGCCGCAAATTTATTCATGGCCGCGTTCCTCGTGCTCGGACTTTTCACACTTCCCAATCTACGACGCGATACCTTTCCACATATCGAACCCTCAAAAGTACAGGTTAGTGTCGCCTACCCAGGTTCGCGTGCAGCGGACGTCGAAGATGCAATTTGCCGGCGCATTGAGGATGCTGTTGATGCCGTCAATCAGGTCTTTCGCGTATCCTGCGAAGCGCGAGAAGGGTTGGCGCTCGCAACGATCGAGATGGAAGAAGGCGGGGTCCTTGATCGCTTTGCAGCCGAAATCAAAACAGAAATAGATGCTGTTACCGATTTTCCCGAACGGGCTGAAGACCCGATTATTACTCAGTTAGGCCTTGCCGACTTTGTAGCGGCTGTCGCCATCACCGGCCTTTCAGAACCGACCGCGCTAAAGGCTTATGCGGAAGAGCTCAAGCAACGCCTGCTGCAAAGCGCGCGTATTTCCAAAGTGGAAATAGAGGGTTTTTCCGATCATCAGATCCGGATTGAGGTGAACGAGGCAGCACTGAAGCAGTTGGAGATGAGCGTTGCCGACGTTGCTTCGAAAGTTCAGCGACAAAGCCTTGATTTGCCCGCAGGCTCTCTCTCGACGAGCGAGCGTGATGTGCTTGTGCGGTTTGCAGATGAGCGCAAATCGGTAAATGCTTTTCGCGATATCATCATTGCTTCAGACCCGAATGGTGGTCAGATCCGTCTAAGTGATATCGCAACAATCACCGATCGGTTTGAGCTCGACGAAGCCAAGACAATCTTTAATGGCGAGCGCGCTGCAACCTTGCGCATCCTTAAATCCCTGAAAGAAGACAAGCTGAAGTCGATGGACGCTTTGACGGCTCTTCTTGCAGAAGAGCGCAAGCGTGCGCCAACGGGCGTTGAACTCTCGATTACAAATGATGGCTCCTCGATTGTTCGCGATCGCCTCAAGCTGTTGACCGACAACAGTGTCCAAGGCCTGGCGCTCGTGTTCCTCTCTATGTGGCTGTTTTCGGATTTCGTTACTCGTTCTGGGTTGCCATGGGTCTACCGGTTTCATTCGCCGGCGGGTTCGCAGTAATGTTTTTGATCGACTATTCCATCAATATGCTCACCATGGTCGGACTTTTGATCGCGATCGGCATTCTAATGGACGACGCCATTGTCATTTCAGAGAATGTTGCCTCTCACCGGCAGTGAGGCAAGAAAGGTTGGCAGGCCGCCGTGGATGGGACGCGGGAAGTGTTAACCAGCATCCTGGCCTCGTTTGTCACGACTGCCTGCATTTTTGGTTCCCTCGCATTCATCAAAGGTGACATCGGACAAGTGCTACGTGTCATCCCTGTGGTCATGCTTGTGGTACTGACCGTCAGCCTGGTCGAAGCATTTCTTATTCTTCCCAATCACTTGTCGCATGCAATCGATAAGTCGGGTAGCGGGCAAGGCCGCATCCAACGATTCGTAAATGGGCGCCTTGAGGATCTACGTGAGGTGGTCGGCCGTCTCGTCGATGTTGCCGTCGCACTGCGATATCTGACAATTGGAATTGCCGAGGCCGTCTTTATGCTGGCGCTCAGCATCATGGCCGGCGGCTTCGTCAAATTCGTCGCGTTTCCTGACATCGACGGAGATACCTTGGAGGCTCGTATTCTGCTGCCGCAAGGCACACCGCTTTCAAGAACCGAGAGCGTTGTTGCCAAGGTATCAGCAGCAATCCAGGATATTGGACAACGCCATACACCCAAGCAGCCGGACAAGCAGGCGCTCGTCAAGGCTGTTACGATTGAACACAACAAGAACTCGGACGCATTCGAAACCGGCCCGCATGTCGCGACGGTTCGTGCTGATCTCTTAGGCGCTGAAGTTCGGACCTTATCGTCTGATGAAATTCTTGGCTTATGGCGGGAGCAAGTTGGACTGCAACCAGACGTCATCAACATTAAATTTACAACACCGACGCTTGGCCCTGCCGGATTGCCGATAGATATTCAACTCAAAGGCTCGGATCTCAACGAACTCAAATCCGCTGCGGTGGATCTCACGAACTGGCTAAGCCGCTACAAAGGCGTGTTTGATGTTTCGGATGATCTCAGGCCGGGCAAACAAGAGGTTGGCGTGCGGCTGAAGGCTGAAGCGACAAATCTCGGTCTGGACGCCCAAACGATAGCTGACCAGCTGCGCGCTGCATTCTTCGGTACCACCGTCGGTGAAATTCAAATTGGCGCTGAGTCTATCGAGATTGATGTCCGTCTACAGAAATCAGACCGCAACAGTCTGTCCGACCTTGAACAGTACCAAGTGACCGACAGTCAGGGTCGAAAAATCCCGATCACAGCCGTTGCTGACCTAATCTTGGAACGAGGCTTTGCCCGCATCAATCGGGTCGACGGAGTTCGAACCGTCACGATCCAAGGTGACGTCGATGGTCGCGTCGGCAATGCCTCGGCCATTGTTGGCGACACTCTCAAGCGCTTCGTTCCTGAGTTGAAAAAGAAGTATCCCGGCGTCCGCGTTGGGCTTGAAGGGCAGAACAAGGAAACCGAAATCACACAACAATCGATGGTCTCTGGGTTTATTCTCGGGCTGATCGGCGTGTACCTTCTGCTCGCTTTTCAGTTCGGCAGCTATCTGGAACCAGTGGTCGTGATGGCCGCGATTCCGCTATCGCTGATCGGCGTTATTCTCGGCCACATGCTGATGGGGCTCAATATCTCCATGCCTTCGATGCTAGGTTTTGTGTCGCTGGCGGGGGTCGTCGTGAACAATTCGATCCTGCTGGTCAACTTTGCAAAAGACAATCATGACAATGGCATGCCGCTGCAGGAAGCAGTGAGCAAGGCCAGCCGAGCGCGGTTCCGGGCCATACTGCTCACGACAACGACAACCGTGGCCGGTCTGCTCCCGATCCTGATTGAGACCAGTCCGCAAGCACAAGTGCTCATTCCACTTGTCACAAGCTTGTCGTTCGGCCTGCTTTCCTCAACCATACTCGTGCTGTTCGTCGTTCCTTCGCTCTACCTGATCTTTGACGACATGGGTCTGACAACAGTGGCGCGGGATAAACGGGCGGCCACAGCCACTGCTGAAGCGGCTCAGTGAGTCGCACCACAAACGATTGATGCCTGAATTAGAAGTGAGGACATAGCGTGGGGGAACTTATGTCGGGGTTTCCACCCCATCCAGAGCAGCAGGTCACGCTCGCGAACTGGCGCACAGCACCTTACTGCCGTTGGGCCTTCCAGCATGTTCGGGAAGTTGTACCATCGGCCGATATCCCGAATGATCCGGATAGTATCTGGAGGNTTGAAANTGCACCCATCGACTTCACATCGCTGCAGGTCNCTACAGACAACGGCGTGCTCGGTTGGCGTGAAGCACTAGACGCCACCGANACCGATGGGTTGNTGATCCTGTACCAAGGCAAGGTCGCCTGTGAGTACTATGCCAACGACATGACGCCANCGNCACCNCATATCATNATGTCGGTTTCCAAGTCGGTGCTTGGTCTTGTGATCNGCATTCTCGTGGACCAGGGCAAACTGGACCCTGAGAGCCTCGTCTCGGATATCATTCCGGAAATCGCGGAGACGGCCTACCGCGGTGCAACTGCGCGCCATCTGCTCGATATGCGTGCCGGCATTGAGTTCGACGAAGACTATCTCGCGACTTCAGGGACTATCATTGATTACCGCAAAGCNACGAACTAGAACCCGCTTGAGCCTGGCGAGAGCGCGAGTGACCTCAGATCATTCTACCGGTTGCTGACTTCGTCCGATGGTCCGCATGAAGGGCGGTTTCACTATGTATCGCCTAACTCTGACTTGTTGGGATGGATCGCGGAACGCGCCTCAGGTCAGCGTTACGCCGACCTCGCTAGCGAGGTGCTCTGGCAACCATTGGGTGCTCATCGTCCGGCTTATGTAACTNTTGATCGATTGGGTGCGCCACGTGCTGCGGGTGGTGTTTGCCTGACGGTGCCTGATCTCGCGCGTCTTGGGCAATTGCTGGTCGATGGTGGTGCGCGTGATGACCGGCAGATAGTCCCAGAAGCNTGGATTGATGACCTGATCGCGGGAGGTGATGCAGACGCGTGGNCAACCGGAGACTTTATGGATTTCTACCGCCGTGCCCCNATGCGCTATCGAGGTCAGTGGNACGTCCANGATGGCGATGCACCACTGCTCTTTGCACTNGGTGTGCATGGACAGAATGTCTTCGTTGATCGCACGAACCAAATCGTCATTGCCAAGTGCTCATCNCAGGCAGCACCGCTCGATGAAGGCGTGAATGCCATCACGATGCAGTTTGCCGAAGCTATACGTACCTTNCTTACGCGCTGAAATTATGAGACAGGCGGGACGGTTCCAGGTCGTGGGTCGATTGGAACGTGTGAGGCAAGGCCGAGGATGTCCTCGAGGCACTTTGAGATCTGCAACAAACGCGCTTCACCACGATGGTGGCCGACAATCTGNAGGCCGATCGGGCGACCNAACTGATCAAAACCGCATGGCAGAGCAACGGCAGGATTTCCGGTGACNGATACCGCGCCAGTTATGACCGACGCGCCCATGTAGTTTTCGAGCTTCTTGCCATCGATGGTTTCCGGCATACGCAAATTGACGTCAAAGGCAGGTGTCGAAGCGCCAGCCGTGATGAGGCAATCATAAGTTTCGAAGAACTCCGCCATGCGGCGATAGAGATCCGACCGCGCGCGCTCAGCCTCGCCCAATTCGCGCGTTGTCTGGTTGTATCCGCGCTCGGTGTTCCAGATGATGTCCGGTTTGATCTGCTCGCGATGCTTGTTGATCAGTTCCTCGTTGGCGACAACAAAGTGCTGCGATCGCAGCGCAAGAAANGTTTCCATNATGTTGCCGAGATCCGGGCAGGCTTCTTCGACAATCGCACCCGCNTCCTCNAATCGTCGGGCNGCAGCAGCGCAGATCGCCTGCGTCTCGGNATCAACGGGAACCTGNCCNGCAAAGTCCGGAGCAAGTGCGACCCGCTTTGGTGGGCGCGCTTCTGTTACTGCAGACGCGAATGATTGAGCAGGAGCGTCGAACGTCAGGGGGTCGAGCGGGCACAGCCCCGTCATGGTATCAAGGAAAAGCGCAACGTCTTCTACAGTGCGGGCCATCGGACCCTGGACCGATAGGGTGGAGAATAGATCCTGCCTTNTGCCGCGGGTGACCCGGCCGGGTGACGGCCTCAGTCCGACCACCGAACAATATGNACCGGGTCGCCGTAAGCTTCCGCCGTGGTCTGAGCCATGCGCTAGCCAGACTTCGCCTGCGGCCAGCGCCGCCGCTCCGCCACCTGTCGAGCCGCCTGATGTCAGCGACGTGTTCCAGGGGTTGCATGTCCGCCCAAACACCTCATTGAAGGTAGAGCCACCGGCGCCAAACTCTGGCGTGTTCGATTTCGCAATGACGATGCCACCCTTGCGCTCAATACGCTCGACAACCGGATGCGATGTCGTTGGCACATAATCCTTGAAGATNGGTGAGCCATAAGTTGTGCGAACACCGGCCACATCGTTGAGATCTTTGATGGCAACGGGTAGGCCAGCGAGCGTGCCAGCTTCTTCCGCGCGATCAGCATTCGAANCAGCCGTCATCTTTTTGGCATGATCTCGCGCACGATCCAGGCACAGCGTTGGCAGCGCATTGATGGCAGGTTCGACCTGGGCGATACGGTCCGCCGCCGCATCTATCAAATCAAGTGGTGTGATTTCCCGCTTGCGCAGAAGTTCGATAGCTTTGGTTGCGGTGAGAGCGGTAAGGTCGGTCATGGCTTGGCTGCATCTTTTTGAGGCTTTGGCTGCCCCAACATAGCGCGCTCAAGCCCCCTAGACCAATCGGATCAATCCGGCTGAGGATGCTTCAGTCACAGTGCCGATCACAGNTGCCTCTGTATAACCAGCTTTGACCAGAGCTAAGATGGCGGCCTCCGCCTTGTCTTTGGGAACACTGGCAAGTAATCCACCAGCAGTCTGTGGATCGAACAGTAGTTGTTGTTGATCGCCTTCCTTATCGCCGGCATCGATTGNTATCAGTGGCGCGCTGGCATCTTTGTTGGCACGATGNAGTGTTGAGAGCTGCCCGTTGCGTATCGTATCCAAGGCACCGTCGATTGCTGGAAGATTTCCGAACGTGATTTCTGCTCCGGCCTCGGAAGCGGTCAGCATCTCAACGAGATGACCTGCCAACCCGAAGCCAGTTACATCGGTGCAGGCGCGCACGTCGTGAGATTGGAGAAACTGTGATGCAGTATGGTTTGATTGGNCAGCTGATTGGACGGCTGCCTGGAGCCAGCGCCCCTTGGCTGNGCCATGCATGTTGGCCGCGAACAGTGTCCCGGTCCCGAGAGGCTTCGTCAGGATAATGGCATCACCCGGCTGCATGCCGGACTTTCGCATGGTGCTCACTTCATCAACCGTCCCGTTGACCGTGAAGCCCAATGCGAGTTCAGCACCTTCGGCAGTATGTCCGCCTACAAGCGCGCAGCCTGCTTCGTTCAGAACGTTGAGTGCACCCGACATCAGTTGCAGCAGCAGATCCTGGTTCTTATGGCGCAGCCCATGCGGCACCGTTACGAAAGCAAGCGCGGAGTGAGGCGCTGCCCCCATGGCAAACACATCACCCAGCGCGTGGTTCGCTGCGATCTGGCCAAAGACAAACGGATCATCGTGCATTGCGCGAAAGCCATCGACTGATTGGACCAGCAATTGGCCCGCAGGTGGCTTGATGATCGCCGCATCATCGGCCGAAAGAACTCCCGCGATCACATCCGGGCGTGTTTCGATATCAAGTTTGGCTAGGACACCGGCGAGCGTCAACGAGGCAACCTTGGCCCCACAACCACCACAACGCATATCCAATNGGCCAAGTTCGTCCTTGATCGCAGGTGTCAGAAGCTGAGACTCCAACGCTGGAGGACTAGCGCCTGCATCCATCTCAGGCAGCTTGTTGAACTTGTCCATGAAGCTGCGATCGATATGATCCTTCCAGCGCCAGATCCAGTCACCGCTCATGCACCAGCTGCCACGCGAAGCCACTGCGTGTTTGCCTCCCGTTGAGATCAGACTGAGGAATGCNTTTTGCGGACGGAAGTTCTGTGCACGATGCCCCAGCACCACCCGTCTGAGNTTGGCTTCGAGTGGCGGCCCTTGGCGCACAGCAAACACGCCAGACTTGGGCCTCGGATANCCCTCNACNGCTGCGATATCNCCNGCTGCAAAAANATCCGGATGCGACGTGGNCTGCAGCGATGGCGCGACCTTGATGAATCCGCGGTCGTCGGTGTCAAATCCNGACTCGCNGATCCAAGTGGCNGCACTCGCACCGGTGACCCAGAGGATATCATCCAACGCGNTCGTTTCNCTNCCTGCGTGCACGCCTGCTTCGCTGACGCGATCAACCGCAAANTTTGTGGTCAGGGCAATGCCACGTTTTTCAAGNGTATCGCGGAAGACNGCCTGTACGCGCTCATTGTGTGTTGCCAGNATCTTATCGCCCTTGGTGATGACCTGAAAGGTTGGACGCGTGGCTACACCTGCATCATCGAGGAGCTTGTTGACGGCGAACTCGGCTGAGAGCGCAAGCTCGATACCGCCAGCACCAGCGCCAATAACCCCTATCCGCCGATCAGGTTGATCCATCACGCGTTGCTTGAACTTCTTCCAGGACACTAGGAATTCAGAAACTGGTTTAACGGGGATCACATGATCCTTCGCACCCGGCACCTCGATAGGATCTGGTGTTGAGCCGGAGTTGATAGACAGCACATCATACGAGAGCGGCGGTCTTCCGGCGATGTGGACCTGCTTTGCAACCGGGTCGATTTGGGCAACCTCGGCAACAATGAAACGCGTGTTCGCGAACCTGCAGAGCGGAGCGAGATCAATATGTGCTTCGTCGTAGGTATAGTGGCCGGCAATAAAGCCCGGAAGCATCCCGGAATATGGCGTATGGGCATCCGGTGAAACCAGCGTCAGCCGCACACCTGGTATGGGCTTCATCCCGAACCGCTTGAGCACCGTGACATGGGCATGGCCACCGCCGATGAGGACGATGTCCTTGATGACCGGGATCCCTGCTACCTGCATTGGTACCNCCTTGGTCTGTTCGATCGCTCAACAATAAAAAATGGTCCGACAAATGCCGAACCGTTCTTGTTACCTGCATCAGTGAGGCAAGAACTATTTCTTCGACAGGAACGTGACAATCCTGATGATGTCATCATCAGATACCCGCCCGATCGGCCCATCGGAATAACTCGATGCCATGACCTTGTTTTCAGCTCCAAGCAGGAACTCGGACGGCTGAATGATCTGGCGTCGTTCTTCCCACCACGAGCCAAGCGCGTTGGCAATGTCTCTCGTAACACCATAACCGACTGGGAAATTGACCTCGTCGGCCACTTCCTTAGCTTTGTCAATTGGGTCGACGCTGGCAGCGACAACCGAAACGCCAAGCTCTTTCAGCTCAGCTGAACGTTCTGCAAAACCGACCAACTGTCGGCGGCAGTATGGTCACCAGTGACCTCGATAGAACAGGATGACTTTCCAGTCCGTATCAAGCTCCCCTGGCACATCGAGCGTTCCGCCACTGACGAGATTAAGCGTCAGGTTTGGGAAAGCTGATCCGATGCCAAGTTTCTCTGACATGAACTCTCCTTTTCATAGTCCGGAGTCACTATACGGACGGACCGGCGAATGTCCAATCACGGGATTGTCGCTGGCTGTGAGGGGCGCGATTTGGTTGGGAGCTTGTGGAGTGGTTGATTGGTAGAGGGGGGCTGACTCTTAGGTATTTGGCTGCCTAGACGCACGTTATGTCTGCTGTCACCAGCTGCGGGCAAGCCTTGTGCAGCGCACACGCTCACTTTTGACCCTGGTTGTGTCAAAACGCGAATGCTGATTCAGTTCTTCCGCAGCTTTGCGGGAGCATGGCATGAAACGGTTCATTGAAGGCCAAGCGCGGGATCAGGCGACGCTGTTTCCTGAATGCCTCGAAGATTGGATCGACGGTGACAACCCAGTCCGCGTTGTTGAAGCATATGTCGAGAGCCTTGATCTTGGAGGCCTCGGTTTCTCAGGCGTGGATCCCAAAGCAACTGGGCGTCCATCGTATCATCCGGCCGTTCTGCTCAAGCTCTACATTTATGGTTATCTCGACGCGGTGCAGTCAAGCCGCCGATTGGAACGTGAAGCGGCTCGCAATGTCGAATTGATGTGGTTGCTTGGTCGCCCTGTTCCTGATCACAAGACCATTGCCGAGTTCCGCCGGAACAATGGCCCTTGCATTCGCAAAGTCTGTGCGCAGTTTGTTGAGCTATGCCGCCGGATCGGCTTATTGAACGAGGCGAGCGTTGCCATCGATGGTTCGAAGTTCAAGGCGGTCAACAATCGCGACCGCAACTTCACTGCCAACAAGATGAAGCGGCGGATGGCACAGATCGATGAGAGCATCGCACGCTATCTCCATCAGTTGGAAAGCGCCGACCGGCAAGAGCGTTCAAAGGCACGGGCGATGCGCATCAATCGTCTGAACGATAAGATCGACAAGTTGCACGAAGAGTTGGAGCGACTTCATGCACTCGACAAACAGCGCCAGGCTCTGCCCGATCAGCAGATATCTCTAACTGATCCTGACGCAAGATCAATGGCGACAAGCGGTCGGGGCTCCGGTGTGGTCGGCTACAATGTCCAAGCCGCCGTTGATACCAGGCATCATCTCATCGTCACCCACGAGGTGACGCAAAGTGGCTCGGACCGGTCTCCGCTGGCGCCGATGTCGAAGAAGACCAAGCAGGTCCTCGACGTTGATAAACTCGATGTTGTGGCTGACCGTGGTTACTTCACCAGCGAGCAAATTCTGGAATGCGCTGAAGCGGGCATCAGTGTGACGCTGCCAAAGCCACAGACCTCCAATAACAGAGCAAGGGGACAGTTTGGAAAGCCTGATTTCCGCTATGTTGCTAGCGAGGATATGTACATCTGCCCGGCCGGAGAAGTCCTGCTGTTCGTCTCGCATAAACGTAATGCCGAGGGCCTGAACCGACGGCGCTATTCGACTACCGCATGTTAGAATTGCCAACTCAAACACCGATGTACGAGCGCAAAGAACCGTGTCGTTGATAGATGGGAACACGAGCGCGTTTTGGAAGACGTCCAGCGTCGCCTTGATGAGAACCCGCAAGCAATGCGCACCCGACGCGAAACCGTCGAGCATCCGTTCGGGACGATTAAAGCCCGCATGGTTGCGCCGCACTTCCTGATGAAGCGCTTGCACAACGTGAAGACAGAGATGTCGCTTGCGGTACTCGCCCACAATCTTACCCGTGTCATGAACATCATCGGCATCAGGTCGCTCATAGCCGCGGTTCGGGATTTTGTGGAGACCGTATTGGCCGTCATGACGGG
>NZGY01000034.1 GCA_002689605.1 Filomicrobium sp. | reverse complement strand
TTGAACGTGACGGCGAGCGACTTACGCCCCGCCAATGCCTCGCCGGCGCCATGAGTTAGCAGGGAAAACTACATCAGAGCTGAACAGAGCCTTTTAGATTACAGGTATTATTGCAGGCCGATGGGGACGACAATTGGCTAAAGGTTGATCTTGATGCGATTGGGTGCTTCTAGAACCCGCAGATTGGGTAGGTAAAGGGTGAAATTGAGATGACCCCAGACGAGGGCGGGAAAGATGCGATCGAGGTTGTGTACTCGCAAGCTGAAATCAACGAGCGAATAGCTGGGCTGGCTGGCGATATTGCGGCTGTGAGTTTCCAGGATTTGCTTGTCGTGGCCGTTCTCAAAGGCAGCTTCGTATTTGCTGCCGATCTCATTCGTGCCCTGCATAACAAGGGATTGTCGCCACAGGTCGACTTTCTGTCACTTTCAAGTTACCGCGACGGGACAACTTCAACCGGCCGCGTCGATATTTTGAGAGATGTTGATTTGCCGGTCGAGGGGCGGGATGTCTTGCTGGTCGACGATATTCTGGAATCCGGGCGTACACTTCACTTTGCCTGTGAGTTACTCAAAGGCCGCGGCGCGCGGCAGATAAAAACGTGTGTTCTGCTTGATAAACCTGGCCGACGGGCAGCTGACATCGGTGCTGATTTCAGAGCGTTTGAATGCCCGGATGTGTTTGTGATCGGGTACGGTATGGATAAAGCTTATAAATACCGTGAATTACCCTTTGTCGGGCGTATCGTTGAGTGATAGTTTGTGTGCGGTGTTTTGCGCGAGGAGACGGACGACATGGCCAAAATTCTAATCGACGAAGATGATGCTGCGGCACGCGATATGGTGCAGCATGCTCTCTCGAATGACGGTCGTACCGTAACGGTCGCTGGCGATGGGCAGGAAGTACTCGACGGACGCTTGGCNGCCGACGTGGACATTGTCGTAAGTGACATTTCCATGCCGAGTGTGGNCGGTATCACNCTTGCTGAAACGCTGATCGCTCTCAATCCCAATNTACCAATTGTTCTAATGTCGGCCATTGCCGATGANCTCAATCGCGCTCAGAACATAGGTGGCGGCAAGGTGCGGGTGATCGGGAAGCCGGTGACGCTCGATAAGCTGAAAAGCGAAATCAGTGGTTTGCTGTCCGCNTAAGTCACTTTTCTAGNTTTGCGCGTACCAGCCAAGCCGTTGCAAGCGCCATCCGCTGATCGCGGTTTCCAGAGCATAAGACAGTATCCAGGCACTGACGCCGAGTAGNGCACCGTTCAGATCCGGGTATACGATACTCAGCGATGCTGNTGCTGAGGCGATTNCAATCCTGAGAATGCCACTGGCTGCGAGCGATTTGGTTGTNCGCGCTTTAGCAAGCAAGCCGCGGAACAGAGCGGTCGAACTCCAGAATGCTGCCATGANAAATGCGACGGCCATGGCTGGTTCGCAATAGGATGCTAACTCAGGTGTTAGTCCCATGACGCCCCGGAGGATCTCATCACGNAGCGGCGTATGGAACAAGNCAATCGCCAACAACGCAAAGAGTGCGATCAGCTGGCCNGTGAAAATNANTATCGTCCGGACATCTTCGCGCTGGTTGACCAAGGTCTGTGCGGTCTGAGTGAGATTNCGCATCGGCCCCATAAGCANTGAGACCAGTCCGTGCGTCACNCCGAANGCTGCGATCGCAAGCTCGGCATTGCTAAGTCGACCGAGAAACAGACTAATGGCAAAGATCACGCCCATTTCTGCCGAGGTATTGATTATCAATGGCCATGAGAAGCCCCAGTAGCCGATNAAGCTTGTGCGGTCCGTCTGCTCCGATGGCAGTTGCAAGAAATATTTTGCGGCGAAGAACCAAGCNAANACTGTTTCTGAAGCCATACAGATAACGAGCGCGCCTGCGCCGATTGCAGCACCCTCCAGCCACAACGGTAGGACAGCNAGCGAGACNCCGAGTGAAGCCAGGCGAATGAACGTGCTGCAGGTGATGATGATCGTCCGACGGTTCAGCATCAAAAGAGCAAAGGCAATTCCACGCATCAAGAGAACGGGGATACTCAACGTCAGAATGCCGACGCAGGCACGCGCTTGTGCTTGGCCCTGTTCGCTCAGGCCGAACCAATTCCCGAAGATATGATTGCCCNTATCGGTGAATGTGATGGCCAATGCGATGCATAGGGGAATGATCAGAATGACTGCCATGAATCCCAGCAGCCGGATCAGGTCCTGCCGCGACTTCAGATATGACAGGCAGAGCATGACGATGATTTCAGTGGCGCTGGTCAAAACGAAGTAAAGCGTAAAGGCTGAATTAAATGCTGCGAGGGTTATGCTCGGCGTATCGGTGCGGGCCAGGAATGCGTGAATCACCGACTTCGANATCATATTGAGCTCGACCATCAGAATCAGCGGTCCGAAGAAGGCATAGCAGTCGCGTATTCNCAATCGAGGGCGACTGATAGCAGCTGTTTGTTCGANGGCCTGATTCATTGACGGATGTATCCCATATAAAGTCCGCTTAGCATAACCAATGCTGCTCCTGCCAGGATGGCTGGAGATGGCACCTCTCCCCAGAAGACAAAACCGATTGCAACGGCCCAAAGCAACGTCGAGTACTTGAAAGGAGCGAGCAATGACGCTTCNGCGTTGCGGAATGCCTGTACGACCAGGAACTGACCGCAGCCGCTTACACATCCGCTGGCTGCGAGCACTGCGAAATGAAATGGTTCGATCGATATNCAACCGCCTTTGACGGGACCTGCTTCGAGTGGGATTGCAACCAAGCCAACCAGCATTTGGCCGAGCACGCCCATGAAAAGAATCGAGGTGGCCGTTTCNGTTCGTGCGAGACTNCGGCTGAGAATATCTCTCNCGGATAGTGCAAGTGCCCCCAAAAGNGGCACGACTAAAAGTAATTGGAAGCTGTCGGTTCCGGGTTGGACCATGATCAAGACGCCGCAGAAACCGATTAATATCGCGCACCAGCGTTGCCAGGAAACACGCTCGCCAAGCATGGGGCCGGATAGGGCAGCCATCATGATCGGGCTGGCAAACAGCATGGCTGTCACCGTTGCCAGCGGCAGGAAGCCTAGCGTCGAGACTAACAATAGTGTGCCGATTGCTTGCGCTGCGCTGCGTGTCGTCTGCCCTTTCCAATTGATCAGTCGCAGCTGACCAATTCCGCCGCTGAAGCTGACAAAGANNAGCACNGTNAGTACNGCGAAGCTGCCGCGCACAAATATGAATTGGCTTACCGGGTAGATCACAGTTAGCCATTTGGAGATGGCGTCATTGATTGTGAAAAGGCCCACGCCCAAAACGAGCAGTNCGATGCCAGTCAACGGACGGTTGCCTATTTGAGTCGCGGCCGACGTCATCGTGACAGGCTCACCAGGATGACACCCGGGACAACGAGAGCAATCGTGATGTAGATTCGCCATGTGAGAGTCTCGCGGCCAAACACAAACATGCTGAGCAGCATCGCGAAGACCGGTGTAGTCGCGACGATCGGGATGACGGTGATGACTTTGCCTAGCTCAAGTGCCACGTTGAGGCAATAGATTGCGACGCTGGTAATGGCCCCGGTCATTACGAAGTACTTTAAGCCGGGTGATTTGAGATCAGGTGCCTCTCCTTTGACGGCGAAACGAACTGAGAGTGCAACCGCCCCCATGGTTGTTGCCATGAGCGCGGCAAAAAATGGATCTGGGATTTCGTCAAAGCCCACCTTTGTGAGCGAATGTGCGATTGCCCGGCAGAGTTCCGAAGCAAGTGGAAATAGAATTGCCCATAGTGGCCAGTCGGCCTTGCTGTTTCTGCCGCGCATGGATGTCACGAGAATACCTGCGATGACGGCGCCCGTACCAATCGCAATGGGTAAGGTCATTTGCTCACCAACGATGAGGTAGGCGAAGATTGCGGTGAAGACAGGACCGGTTGCACCCAGTGCGGAGTTGCGTGTTGGCCCGAGGAAGTGGATGCCCTGGGTCCAAAGTGAGACGGATATCGTTGGCCGCAATAACCCGGACAATGCAAATAGAGCTGTTGCCCACGACCACCAAATCCAGTGTTGAACCAAAAAGGGGGAGGCCAACCATAGGAACAGTGACGTTGTGACGATGATGACAAAGGATGAGGTCTGGCCGTTTTTCCCATCAAGGCCGAGGCTTTGGACGTGGGCTGAGACTGCGAACAGAAAAGCTGCAAGTAGCGCCAGCAGGCTTGGAATGTAGGCGCTCATTTATGGTCCTTGAATGTTTTGTTTTTCTATTGGCTTGGTGTGTGGGCCAATAGTTGGATCGTCTTATGCTTTAGTTCTTGTGCTCGAGGATCTCTCGGATGCGCGTGAGGTGCTCCCGTCCCCAATAGAGCTCACCATCTTCGAACAAGAAACTTGGTACGCCGGAGAAGCCTTGTTCCTCTGCTTCTCGCTGTACCTCCAGGAGCTCCGCCCGGCCCTCAGTATTTGCGAACGCGGGAAAAGCGCCCTCCGGTGCACCGCAAGTGGTTAGCAGTTTGCTAAGAACTGCTTCGTTTTCGGTGTCCAGTTCACGTTTCCAGAATAAATCAAAGACCTTGTCGTGATAGTCGTGGAAGACGCCGTGACGTTTGGCAAAGAGCATGCCTAATGTTCGCCAGTGATGAGTCAAAGATCTTTTTCGGTCCGCGAATAGTCAGGCCTCTCCGATTGGCCTCGCGGCGGCAATCCATATAGCTGTACTTGACGCGCCGCCATTGATGGGCATTTCGACTTTCAGCAATTACATTGCCATCCTCATCGACTTTGGCATCGCCTAAGTATGATGGGATGTCGAGGGTGTAGGGTAGCCAGTCAAACGTTGCGCCTGTTTCTTGCTCGATCTCGTAGACCATGTCTTTGACCAAATAGGCGTACGGACTTTTGTAGTCGCTATAGACCCTGATTGTGGATTTGCCCATCATTCCCTCCGCTCTCGATCAGCTTTGCCCGTTGTTCATGAGCGCAGGATGCAAGATCGATTCACCCAACATCATCTGCCGAACACTTCGTGTGCTCAAGCTTTGCCGCATCATGTTGAGGTTTCGTTGCATTGATCCGCTATTTGATGTGCGTCGCAGGGATGGGTGTGGAATTGTACCGGCAGTGCATGCTGGCCATTTAGTGAGGACATGTCGATGCCGGATATGGGGCTGAAGGATAAAGTTGCGATCGTGACGGGAGCGGGTTCGCGCGGCGACGGAATTGGCAACGGTCGTGCTGCAGCGGTTCTGTTGGCGCGTGAAGGCGCGAAGGTCGCCTTGCTCGACGCAGTTCCTGATTGGGCGCAAACCACAAAAGATATGATCGACGGTGAGGGTGGAACCTCAATGGTCATTAGCGCGGATGTTGCTGATGCGGGTTCAACGGCCGACGCCGTTAAGACGACTTTGGAAGCTTGGGGACGCCTCGATATCCTTGTCAACAATGTTGGAATCGGTGGTCCGGCGGGTACGGCTGTGGAGATGGATGACGTAGCTTGGGATCACGGTATGGCTGTCAACGTCAAATCCATGATGCTGATGGCAAAGTCAGCCATTCCTGAAATGGTCAAGCAGGGCGGTGGAGCGATTGTTAACTTGTCTTCGATTGATGGATTGCGTGGCGGCAACCCCAGTCTTTTCTACTCAACATCAAAAGGGGCGATCATCAATATGACCCGCTCGATGGCTGTGCATCATGGCTCGGACGGTATTCGTGTGAATGCCGTTGCGCCAGGTTTCGTTTACACGCCGATGGTCTATGCGCGGGGCATGAGCGAGGAGTTGCGTGCCCACCGTGCAAAGAACAATCTGTTGCAGCAGGAAGGCACAGGTTGGGATGTCGGGAATGGCGTTGTCTATCTCGCCTCTGACATGGCGAAATGGATTACGGGCACTGTGCTCTCGATCGACGGTGGTGTTACTGCCGGAGCCGTGAGTACAGTTACGCCGTCTGGCTTGTTTGAGGACGACTGCTAGAGCTTCGATCGTCTGAGCTTAAATGGCGGAGGCAGTTGGTGAAGTTGCATTTTCTATCCGGCGGCCAGCTGGAAATCCGCAAGAGCATATACTTTGCAGACGCTGACCGGGATGACATGCTGGAATTGCCGGTGGCTTGCGGCCTGGTTCGTCATGCGCAGGGCAACCTCTTGTTTGACACGGGTTGCCATCCAAGCGTTGCAGAGAATGCAGAAGTGCGTTGGGGCGGTCTCACAAAGTTTATGCGTCCAACGATGGATGCGAATGACAACGTGTTAAGTAGTCTTGATGCGTTGGGTTTTGCCCCAACGGATATCGACTGCGTTGTCTGCTCTCATCTTCATCCGGACCATTGCGGCTGCAACGAGTATTTTACGAACGCCACGATCTTGGTCAGCCGCGAAGAGTTAAAGGCAGCGCGTGCAACGGATACTATCAAGCATGGCTACTACGCTGCAGATTTCGAGCATCCTATTCCCATTGATGAATTTGATGGCGAGCGTGATGTCTTTGGAGATGGCAGGGTCGTCCTCAAACCGTTGCCTGGTCATACGCCCGGATCTATTGGAGCAATGGTCGCCCTCGACAAGTCCGGTCTGATGTTTCTGACATCGGACGCGGTTAGCATTCGTCAGAATCTGGATGACGACGCGCCGCCGAGAAATACCTGGTGCCGCGATGCTGCCTTCAGGACTTTTGCCGAGGTTCGTGATGTCGAGCAGAGCGGCGCAACGATCGTTTGTGGTCATGACATTGCGCAGTGGAACAGTTTGAAGAAAGGCGAAGAGTTCTACGATTGATCAGAAATTGAGAGCAGCTTTGTCGTTGATAGGCGCAGGTTGTTGCGGCTTGTTGCTCAAAGACTCTCAACGCATTTGCAGAACTAAAATGCCGATGCGCTACATGTTCAGATAGCGTCGAATGTGATTGGTGGTTGCAGAGATTATTCTCACGGGTCAAGTCGATGCAGCCGATAAACGACAACGAGCCATCCACCGATCCTGACAGCTTATTTCGGCGCGGGCGCTTGGCTCTTGGCGGATTAAAACGGCAGTTTTTGCCGCCAGAGCTTGATTGGATTGCCGAGCAAATTGCGTATGCTTTGGCGGCTGTGATTACACGCGATGCAGTTGGCAAGCAGCATTCCTTGATTAGAGAGATTGCATTGCTGATGAAGACCCGCCCTGGTCTGGATCATAGCAGCGTTGAGTTCGCGGTGATGGAACTGAGATTGGTTAGTCTTCATTTGGTTGGTCTAAGGAACAGCACTTGTCGTGAAGTGCGAAGAGACGCACGAGATCTGCTCCATTCTATCGGTTCTTTTATTGAGGGACACGCTACTGAAAACGCATTGATTGCTTTGCGATCCGGAGTAGCGAACGAGTATCTGGGGCTTACACGTAACGACTGAGTTAGCAGGCGAACTTGGCACTCGCGAAAATATGGCGAAGGTCGGGCTCCACCTCTAACGCTTTTTGCAGGCTGATTTCGAAAAAATTGGCTTGGTCTCTTGCCGGAAGCTTGGCGAGATGGCGGGTATGCGAATAGCGTGGGGCGAACAAGTCGACGACTTTCTGCGCCATGCTGAAACTGAACGGCCAAACCTGGCCATTCTCGGCGAAAATTATTGGCTCTGTTCAGCTCTGATGTAGTTTTCCCTACTAACTCATGGCGCCGGCGAGGCATTGGCGGGGCGTAAGTCGCTCGCCGTCACGTTCAATCATGCGGCGCCAACCGAGGTAGCTGGACAGATATTTTGAAGCGACGCCTTTGAAGCGCGCCATCCA
>NZGY01000033.1 GCA_002689605.1 Filomicrobium sp. | reverse complement strand
GCCATGGTGCAGCCATGTCGTGCATCCCTCAAGGACAAGATCTCACAGGCGGCCGAAGGGGCCGTCCTCAGCCGCCGCCAGCTTCGTCGGCCGAAGCTCTGCCAACAGGATCAACCCCCAATCCGATCGCTCAACCAAATCGATTCAGCGAGGCGTCTGAAAGCTTCATTTTTTACGTCCAGCGCTGCGCGGATGTGTTATTCTTGCAATTTGTTGCCCGTATGCAACCGTTCTGGCGAATAACCGGCATGACGTACGATGCTTGCTTGCCGGCCAATGGTTCCTCTCACTTATGCGTAGCCCGCTTTTCTTCCAGCATTGCCGATGCGCCTGGGTCTCAGGCAACGTGTGGTTGCCGTGGTCTCGCGTAGCATGCGGAACGAGCGCCATCATCGCCGCCGGTGAGCAGAGCGTTCGTTACTGGTGACATAGATATGTTAGTAGTTGGTGTACGCATCCGGCTCTAAGCCTTGGGGAAGGAAATTCAGATCCAAGGAAGAGGGAGGCGAATGCCTCCCTTTTCTGCTCCCCTATCCTCAACACCGATCGTTGCTGCTGTGCAACATGACAAATCTGATACACATCCACATCGAAACCTTCATTGGTCTTTAAGTGTTGTGGAAACAGACTCGCTGAAATATTAATGTTCGAAACAAAGTGATGCAGTGTTTCGAACAGGTCGCCCGAGGTGTTGATCAACATGCCTTACATTAGTGCGTTCACCAGTCTAACGACATTGTTTTGCGTTCTAGCAACACAGGCTTCATTCGCGTTCCAACAACAGAACATTGGCGGATTAGCTACAGAAGCAAAGCAAGCCAATTCTGGGAAGCAGGCCAGCGAGAATACCCCGTTACAAGACCTTGTGGGACCCTCGCCAACACCATCCAGAAATTCCACGAATGAGGGCCAGAGCATATCAGTCCCAGGCCTTGGGACTCTTGGTGTTCTTCCAAAGATGGACTTTGGACTTGAGCTGCTCTACGGTAACAAAGATTTCGAAGCGGTTACACGTGAGCCTGCAGTCGAAGAGTCCCGTGATTTGCGCATTCGAGGCTCTATTAAACACCGGTTCTAGCTTCCACTAAAAATCAACATCTTTACGCGTGGCCTGAACGCTGCCAAACCAGTTCGTTCATGAACAGCTTAGCTGAGCAACCTGTATAGAGACTGCCCTACCTCCGATATTGGCAGTGGTTGCTCAGTCTGTCTTAAGCGAAGCAGCCACGCTGTTCCTGTAATCAGTAACAAAATAAGCACTGCCAACATAGCTGCGTAGTAAGCCGCTATCATAACACCGGTCCCAGCGGCACACGTAGTTGCAGCGAATGCCTTAGCGAACGTCGCAACTTTCGACGTGACTTGCCGTCTGCAGAACATGCTTCTCTTAGTTGGGATGTGGAACAGCACCTGGATGATGGTCGTGCAAACCGCGCGCGACCTGCTCAGATGAGAATCTGTGCGGGTGATACCAGAGCATACCTGCATCGGGGCAGGTAAAGCGATAATCAAATGTCTTGCCGGGCTCGACCGCTTCCTGAGTAAGACCCGGCACGCCGTCCATAGCATTTGCGATGCGGATGCCGTGCCAGTGCAGCGTGGTTGGCTGATGAATGCCGTTCTGTAGTTGAACTCTTAGTTCGTTCCCTTGCCGCACTCGCAGAACAGGCCCTGGCGCCATGCCATTATAGCCCCAGATTTTCACCGGCAAGGCATCCTTGCCGCGCAGCAGAGCTGTACCGGGTTCTGCTACCAACTTATGCATTGCAGTAGAGTTGGCGACAACCCTTCCGGCATTTCCGATCAATGTCAAGCCACCGAGAGAGGCTGCGCCGCCGAGAATTGATCGGCGTGTTATCGCGAAAGAGGAAATTTTGTTAGTCATTTCGTACTGCGGCCTTTGCTCGATGCCAGATCTTCAATGATTGGGCAGTCCGGACGATGGTCGCCTCGACATGCACGTACTAAGGATTCGAGCGTCGCCTTCATGCCGTTCAACTCATCAAGCTTGGCGTCGATTTCTTTGAGATGTTGCTTTGCCAACGCCTTGACGTCGGCACTCGCCCGGCTTTTATCCTCGTAGAGTGATAGCAACTGCCGACACTGATCGATCGTAAAGCCGAGACCGCGGGCACGATGTAAAAATCGTAACTTGTGCAGTTCCTGCTCCCGGTAGACACGATAGCCGTTGTCGCTGCGCGGCGGGCATATCAATCCAATATCTTCGTAATAGCGGATCGTCTTGGCCGGCAGTCCGCTCGCGCTTGCGACGGCACCAATGTTCATTGTGTCGATGACTTGCGTCATGTTTTGTTACCCTAAACAAACTGTTCTGAGGCCATCCAAAGTGCCATTGCAACCATCATGACGTTCTCTGTCAGCGAGATGACACCAAGTGGCACATTGCTGTTGCCTCCGACGCATGCGCAGCGAAGATCGCGCTTGTCGATGTAAACGGCTTTGATGACCGAAGCGGCACCAACAGCGCCAATGACGAGTGCGACGGGCGCCGCAATCCAAATCAACGCGCCGGCCAGCATCAGAACGCCGGCGACTGCTTCGGCAAACGGATAGATGTAAGCATATCTGATCCATCGCATTCCGATCAGGTCATATGTAATGAATTGGTTAGAGAACGCATCAAGATCTTGTAACTTCTGAATGGCCAGCACACACATCGAAATGGCGATGAACCACTGGAATGCCCGTACGGTCAGGGGATCGCCAAATTTAGTCCAACTGACGGCCATAGCCATCGCCGCACATATCGTGAAGATCGAGATGATCGGCTGATAGGTGACGCTGTCTTTGGCGGCCCCAGGCGACCTACCGAAGTGCGTTTGCAGGTCACTGAAACCACCGACACGCGCACCGTCGATGAAAGTCTGCGGCGTAGTAACGACACGATGCTTCGCTTTGAAAGCATCGACCTCAGCCCGAGTTCGCAGGTTGTGTTCGCGAACCGAGTAGCCCATGCGTTCGAGCAAGTCTTTCGATTTGAGCCCATAGGGGCAGACGTGACCGTCGATGGCCATGCGATATAGATCGGCGGTTTGTTCAGTCATACTGATGCCTTTGCAAAGTCGTGCATTGCGCACAGATAATGCTTCCAGTCTCTGGAGGGTCAAGGTTGTTTTGGATTATTGCCGTTGAGCCGCGTTGATCTGGTTATGTCGCGCCCGAATATCTGCTGGCCAGGTTGACTTGATGTACGAGAGCACTGCGATGATCTGGTCGTCGGTAAGAACATCTTTGTAAGCCGGCATGCGCGTCTTGAAATTCTTGTTGCCCAGCATGGCACCGAGACCGATTTTAGTAAGCGCGAAGAGCTGCCCATCAGAATGATGCCAGGTGTGCCCAGAAGCATCGTGTGGTGGCGCCGGTAAATAACCGTCTTGGTCTCGCTGCCGCCAGTTTGGCTACCCTTCTAAGTTGACGCCATGACACGAGGCGCAATGCTCTGAATAGTTTTCGCGACCTTGCTGAACGGTTGCGAGGTTGGCCGGTTGAAGTACAATCGTTTGGTCTGGATCAGATTACCAGCTGTAGAAGGCAACAAAGGCGGCAGCTGCGATCAGGACAGCAGTTAGGACAAATTTCAGGTTCGGTTTCATCTGTCGCGACGGCGTTCAAAATAGCCGTGCTGACATCCCATAAGACTTCTAGCAGGTGGAAGGTCAAGCATCAGTTGCGCAGAGTAGCTGGAGCGCCACACTCCCGAAAAACGATTGCGTGAACAAAGCGCTTTACAGCTTCCACTTACCATCGGACCATGCTAGCGGATAATGAGCAATTGTTAAGGTCTTGTGGATGAGACGCGCGATTTCCTTACTGATGATGGTCGTCATGGTGCTTGCACCGTGCGCCGTCACGCATGCAGCAAGCTCGACCTCTTATCATGCTGGCATGACGCCGGCATCTTCTGGTGTCGACCAGGCAGCACAATTTAGCATTGCGCCAGCCGGTTCGCACAAGCAGCACACAGAGTGCGGTTCTGTCCAACATAGTCCTGAACGCAGTGCCTGCTCCAGCAATTGCGACCTTCTGCAACGCGTGACGCTGCAGAGCACGGGCGACCGTGCCTGGGCAGATGTTAAAGAATCCTTGATAGTGATCACGGGCGTACTAACCGACGCCGTATTTACGCTCGGTTCCGAACCGGAAAGCCCCCCCCGATTTACACCAGTGGCGCTTAACCAAGGCTCGAAATTCGTCCTGCGTAAGACGGCTCGGCTCCGGTTATAAAACACCTCTCCCTAAAATTCGCTTCAACGATCGTGTGACCATCACGAGGACACAAGGCGTCTGAACGCTCCATGTAGCCGACCGCGTTTAGGGGGTGAGACCGTGCGCATCACAAATATCTCGATTCTATTTTTGGCCCTTGGGCTACTGGGATGTGAACCCAAACAAGCAGACCTTTATCTGCCAGCCGGGCATCCGGCCAACCCTCAATCAGCCCCTGGCTTGCCAATTGGCGCTCCTGGCGCACTCCGACCAGAAGTAACAAAGGCCGAACCGTCTGCGACGGGACCGGCAACCCAGGCGCCCAATCTGTTTTCGCCCACCGACCGCCAACGCAAGTCAGCCGTCCGCAAGCATTAGAGGGTGACGGGATGAAACGAAATTCAAAACTTCTCGTCACATGCCTTGGCGCATTACTGATCTCGGGCTGNGCCGCATCTCTGTCGCCCGATCCTGCCTTTCAAGAGGTTGCCCTGACTGTACACGAGCGCACCGGCGAACGCATCGAATGGAACAGTGGTAGTGACGAAGATCAGCAGGGCCACAGTCATATTGATCATTTGCTCAAGAGGCAATTGACGGCGGCTCGTGCAGTTCAAATCGCGTTGCTAAACAACCGCAGTTTGCAGGCTTCGTATGCGAACCTCGGCATCGCACAGGCCGATCTTGTGCAAGCAGGCCTGTTGACGAACCCTGTTGTCGATGGCTCATTCGTTTGGCCGTTCCGACCTGAGGCAGGTGCCGTACAAACTGCAACTGGTGTCATCTTCAACTTCATCGAGCTGTTCTGGAAGCGCTATAAGGAGGCGGTTGCCCAGTCAGCGCTGGAGGAAGTGAAGTATCAGGTCTCCGGCATGGTCATTGACCACGCTGCAAAGACGAACCTCGCCTTTATCGACTACGTGGCGACGCGTCAGCAGATCGAACTGTTCCGTAGGGTCGTAAAAGCCTCTCGTGCCGGTGTCGCTAGCGCCAAGGCGATTCGCGAGGCAGGCAATTCAACACCGCTGCAATTCGAACAGCAGCAAAGCGTCCTGACCCAGGCCAAACTCGACCTCGCCAATGCAGAAGCGGCATCCGCGTCTGCGCGAGAGCAGCTCAATGTGCTGATGGGTTTGACGGGGCGACAAACCAAGATCTGGCGAACACCAATGCGGTTACCATCGGCTAGAGGCGGCACCTCACTGTTTGACGGAATTGAAAGCATCGCCGTTGAGCGCAGTATGGAACTGGCGGCTCTGCGCCAGAAGATCATCACGCTTGGCTACAAGTACCAACTCACGAGAAAGAAAGCATTGGTGCCTGATATCGAGGTCGGCGCAGAACTTGAAACGTCAAAGGAAAAAGGCCAGGAGCGCGAATACGAAGCCGGACCAATCTTTGATGTGGAGCTGCCGCTGTTCGATCAGGGGCAAGCCAAGAAGGCTCGCGGCATCATGGAGATCCGGCAGGCACAGGATGCGTACTGGGCAATGGGTGTCAGGGTGCGCTCTGCGGCTCGCCTGGCAAGGGCCGAGCTGCTCACTGCACATAAGGCAGTAATGTACTACCAGCGGGCCATCCTACCNCAGCAAGCACGCCTGCTTTTAGCGACGCAACAACAGTACAACGCTATGCAGGAGGATGTTCTGCGCTTGGTCCGCGCTAAGCGAGAGCAGATCCAGGCGGGACGTGGGTACATCGACGCGCTGCGATCCTACTGGCGGGCTCGGTCGAACTATCAGCAATTGAGAAGTGGTCGACTGCCGGAAGGCGGCGGCGGTGCAGTCATGATCGCGGCAGCCGGTGGCGGCGGCGGTGACGATGGAGGTCACTAGGATGAAATCACTTAATGGAGATAACTAGGATGAAATCACTTAGAAGACTATCACGACGCAAGTTCCTTGCGACTGGAGGCGTTGCTGCCGCTGGCGCCGCCATAGCGGCTTCCAGTGCTCAAAGTCAGAAGATGGACCACAGCAAGCATGATCANGGCAGTCACGCTGGCCACAACATGGGTGCATCGGCAAGGCAAAAAAAGCTGCCGCTTGCGCCGGCCAGTGGATATGCAACGCCTAAAGGCAACGACTGGTACGCACGAACGGTCGATCCGGACGGCACTTATGAGCCGGGGATGCCAGGCAAGGATTACACGCCCGTGCACAAACCTAACGGTACGACCTTGCCGTGGAAAGTCGTCGATGGTGTAAAGATCTATCACCTGACGACATCCGAGTTCATGCACGAATTTGCGCCGGGCTTCAAAGCGATTGTTTGGGGCTACAACGGTGAAATGTCCGGGCCGCTCATAGAAGCAGTCGAAGGCGATCGCATCCGCATCTACGTCACCAACAAGCTACCGGTACCGACAACGATCCATTGGCACGGTCTGATTCTGCCGTGCAACATGGACGGAGTAAACGGTTTAACCCAAGCGCCGATCCCTGTCGGCGAGACTTGGGCCTACGAGTTTCCCTGCATTCAGCACGGCACGTTCATGTACCACAGTCACAAAGACACCATGACCCAGGAGGGTATGGGGTTGTTCGGAATGTTCGTCATTCACCCGCGCCAACCGAAGCGGCCAAGNCCGGACCGGGACTTCTCTCTGATGCTCCATGAGATGGACATCAAGCCAGGCACTTACCGGCCTGACACAAGCGTTGCTTCCGGCTTCAACACGCTCACATTGAACGGCAAGGTTTTCCCGGGAACAGCACCCGTTGTGTGCCAGACGAACGATCGTGTTCGCATTCGTGTCGGCAACCTGTCGGCGATGGATCACCATCCTTTCCACATCCATGGACATTCGTTTCGGATCACGGAAACTGATGGCGGAGAGGTGCCGGANGCAGCGCTTTGGCCGGAAACGAGTTCGCTCGTGGCAGTTGGTCAAGCCCGAAACCTTGAGTTTGTTTCAGACAACCCAGGCGACTGGGCGATGCACTGCCATATGACGCACCACACCATGAACCAGATGGGCCATGGCCTTGCCAACATGGTCGGCGTCAAAGCGAACCAAGTGGATAACGCCGTCCAGTCCTTGGTGCCAAGTTACATGACCATGGGTCACGACGGGATGGGCGAAATGGGCAAGCATGCGAAGTTTATGGATATCCCGGAAAACTCGATTCCGATGGTCGGCGCGAAGGGGCCGCATGGCTACATTTCGATGGGAGGCATGTTCACCATTCTNAAAGTGCGCAACCGGATCAAAGGGTTTGACGATCCGGGATGGTATCAACCACCGGAAGGCACAATGGTCCGTGCCGCAACTGCTGCAGAACTGCACCGCGACGGTATCAAAGTGTGACAGCTTTATCGCAACTATGNCGGTCAGTTGTTGCTGTCCGTCACTTACTCTTTCAAAGAAAGGAAATGAATATGAAGAGCCTTAGAAATATAGTTTTGACAGCACTGACAGCCTGCCTTGTTACCCTTACGACGGGTGTTGCGATCGCTGCTGATGACGGCATGGTCGACGGCGTCGTAAAGGAACTGCGCCCAGGCGGTGAACTTACGATCAAACATGGGCCGTTAACTAAGCTTGATATGCCAGCCATGACGATGGTGTTCAAAACGTCGGATCCAAAAATGGCAAAGGGCCTGAAGGTTGGTGACAAGATCAAAATGCAAGTCGAAGAAAAGGGCGGAAAGCTCACGATCATGAAGCTCAAGAAGTGAACTTACGGGGTGGCCAAATGCCAATGCATGGATGCTTGGCATGCAGTTTTGGAAATGGCGATCGAGCCGAAGAAGCAACATTGAAAAAGGCACCGGGCATCTAGCCCATTGTCTTAAGGAGATTGTCGATGTTCATACGCACTCTTGCGCTAGTAATGTTCTGTTTGTTTATTGGCACCAGCCACGCATATGCTCATGCCAAAATGTCGAAAAGTTCTCCGGCTCAAGGCGCCTCGGTGAAAGCTGGCCTTTCCGAAATCCAGCTCGGCTTTTCCAAGCCGGTCCGTGTCATGCTGGTCAAGGTCAAGAATACCGATGGCAAGGCTGATGTTCGTGCCGAGTTCAAACCGTCCAAGGTTTTCAAAACCAAGTTCCCGTTCACTGTCACGCCACTCGCTGTTGGCGCTCACGTCGTCAACTGGACATCCATCGCCAAGGATGGACACGTCATGGAGGGTGAACTCCTCTTTAAAGTCGTCGAGTAGTTGATGATTTTCGCTGAACTGGATTGGACATCGATCGCCTTACGCGTGTTCGTTTATATTGCGACCATTGCTGTTGCGGGCGGTGTGTTCATACGGGCGACTCCTGGGATGCGCGAGATGTCTGGCATCATTTCGGCGCAGATCGCTGCGGGCATCGCGCTCCTCTTCATCAGCGAGCCGCTTCGCTACTTGGCTTTCCAGCTCAGCATTGCCCAAGGCGATTGGTCAATGGCATTTGACCCGGCGATGAGGTGGATGGGGCTGGAAACACCACTCGGACAGGCCTCGGCTGCCCGGTTGGTCGGAGCGGCTTTTGTGCTGGTTGGCTTCTTATGGCGACCACTCAGTATCGCAGGCGCCTTGATCGTTATCGGTTCCTATCTGCTCGAAGGCCATACAGTATCAAGTGATACCCGGATAGGGCTTGCAAGCTTGCTATTTTTGCATCTTTTGATCGTTCACTGGTGGATGGGTGCGCTAGTTCCCTTACGTACCGCGCTGCAGGGAGAAAATAATAAAACCGTAGCATCCACTGTCGAACAATTCGGACGTCTGGCGGTTGCCGCCGTTGCCGTGCTGGTCGTCGCCGGTGCACTCACGCTGCTCATACTTACGAATTGGAAACTTGACCTCAATCAAGCGTATCAACAGGGATTTGCCCTGAAGCTGCTCGCCTTTGCTGCGATTCTTCTCATAGCGGCAGTGAACAAGTTGTGTTGGACGCCGCTATTGGAAACGGAACCAGAGCGAGGTAAGCGGGGTTTACGTGCCTGGTTGATAATCGAAATGATGGTTGCAGGCTGCATCCTTATCGCAACCGCCACCGCTCTGTCGTTTCCTCCTGCAGAGCATTGATCGCAACTTCCGCTGTTTGATCAAATTGACGGTGTGGCTAATCAGTATCTACCTGTGCTCAGCCAATCACATCGGCAGCACAGGATGTCTGCCCTCACCAGCAACGGACATGTCACCAATTAAAGTCACGAGTGCTGGGCGAATGGCTTAGGGGGAGCTGCGACCGACCCAGTCGCCGTTCATGCTGCACCTGCTCAGAGCCGCTTTTCACGCTTTGCTGACTGTCCGGCATGTGGGTGCGTTTGTCCAGAGTGTTTCAGGAAGCGGGCCCGGGGCAGAAGAATTCGAGTTGAGCTGATTAGGCTCGAAGGTGAGGGAAAAGCAGACCCGCATTCATCGGCGCAAGTCTTCCAGGGCCGAAGGGACTACATCTGCGATAGCTAACCTGCCATCTCATAGTAATCGGCCAAATATCTGACCAGCCAACGCCTTGGCGGCGTGACGTCATCGTAGCGCCATGCGAATCAGTTCCACTTTCTGGCCAATCCGTATTGGTCGCGTGTGAAATAACGGTTTGAGCACTATGGCTACTGATTTCCGTGGGTTTGTTACCCGCGTCGAACCCGAAGCGTTGGAGCAATACGTTCGCTCTGTGGACGGCGGCCAAGCTTCGCAGATTGCCTGGGATGGCGATGCGGATCAACGCTTCGACGGCATTGGCAAGCATTTTCCCAGACACCCCAAAATATGGCCAGTATTCGAGCAGGCAGAAGCTTTCAAGCAAACAGCTGCACGCAGTGCCTTGCGCTCCGTGCTGCAGGGCAAGGCTGAACTTCTAGGCGCATTTGATGCCATGGCGGCAAGCAATCTTGCTTGCGCACTTTGGCTCGCGCAAATCGACCATGAAAGATTTGAGAATGCAGTTTCGACTCTAAACCTCTCGCGCGGGATAGGAAAACGTTCTTGGGATGCTTTCTATCTGAAGTGCGATAACAAGCCGGGATTTTCTGCCAACCTTGGAGAGCAAAGCCACTTTCTAAGGCTGGCCAAGGAGGCAATCCATCTTGCGAAACAGGCAATCCCAGATGGCCGACTCAAGGCGCGGGTCTTCGAGCGCCTTGGTGAGACGGTTGGTTCTCATAGCCAACGCCCGTGGGTTCAGGCGAGCATCTATGCCGAAGGTCCCTATGAAGCGCGAGAATCTATCTCGGACGACGATGAGATTGTGAGCCAGATCGATCGGCGCTTAGACCCAGGTGCGGTCCTCTATGATCCGGGAGCGGCAACCATTGAAGTTGTCGTTCTAGGGGGCGAGAAGGTGCGGAGAGCACTGGCAGAGGCCTTCTGCAAAGCCTTCCTATCGGTACCGGTGGAGCTGACCAGAATAGTCCGACGAGACATCGACTTCACATCCTTCAAATCCCCTTTCCGCCCACCAATTGAGGCATCCGATCCTATTGAAGATGTCTTTGTTGACGAACTTAGGCTCACTCCACCCGATGGGGAAGGGGGACTGATTACCCTCGAACTACGAGGCAAGAGAGGCCAGCCCGTAGCGATCTTTGACACTTCGCAGGCCTGGTTCGACGGTAGAAGTCGATCGGTCTGGAAGGCTGGGCTGTTGTGTCCGTTCGATTGCGATTTATTCTCAGGGGAATTGAAGAAAACTCCCGGCGCAGAGTGCGTACGGTAGAGCTGCGCGCACCTAATCGCACTAACCTCCAAGAGCACGCAGAAGAAGATCACATAGCGATCCGTCAGCTTCTTGAGCGCTGGGCCATCATGAAGCCGGAGGCCAATGACTGAGACCGCGGACATCAACACTGTTTGCTCGATCCTGTCGTCCAACGAGCGTTTCATCCGCGGCGCGGCATATGGATCGCCTGCATTCCTGAGACCGCTGATCCAACTCGGGCTCCTCCGCCCGGCCGGCACAATCGACTCGATCATCTGCACCAAATGTCATGATCTGCATGATGCAGGAGTGAAGGCCATTGGCGAGGAAATTGGATGGTTCTGTCCTTCTAATGGATTTGTACAGGCCAAGCCTTATGAAGTCGCACGTTATGAGATCTGCCGCCAAGCGATCGCGACAACTATCCAATCGGGTCTACAAACAAGCCAGTGTCGGCCGTGGCCCAAAGAGGAACCGATGTTGTGGACCCTTGGTGCGTGTGAACTGGCTGGTCAGGTCGTTGCCACTTACTTTGCACCCCACTTGTCGAACACTGAAGACCTGATCCAATCGCAGGAATACATAAATCAGCAGGTGCGAAGAGACAGCGCACTCTTTTTGGTTGCGGACTGGACGGGATCTTTCTCAGCCAATTGGAGCAGCCGATGTTGGTTAGTCCCTCTACCACGTGTCGCCAGACTTGGTGAAGCGGAGCTGGTATTTGATCTCGGATATCTCGCGGCAGGGCTTGCGCCGTGTCAGGAACGCATTGCCCCGGAACGTAGCGGCCGGCCAAGTCTTTATCCTCAGAGCCGCCAAGTCATTTTGGCGCTAATAGTTGAGAACGAATGGCCTGCCCGCAAGGAAGCTAAAAATCCGCGCATTGCAAGGAAAATGGCGAGAATTGTTCCCTTACGAGAAGCCCCCTGGTCGGACTGCCGCAAGTGAGCACATTGACCGTTGCGAGGCTGATCTTCCGTCAGAAACCGGCCCAGTCAATCGCTCATGACAATGATGTTGGCGTGCTGCTCTTGCTGAGAGTCTCAATTAAATCGCAAGTCCAACCCACAACAAACTATCAACCCATTTCATAGTTTTGACGGGCTCGGGATACGCCAGATGCAGTTGGGGGGCAACATTATCGACATGCCGGAAACTAGCCGGAAATTCGGCAACTGTTTCCGGCATTGATCGTGGTGTTCTGTTCGCTCGTGTTCAATCACAGCAAGACGTACTCCAATGAACGCCGATCCCATCCTCGAAACAGACCCGCAATTGACACCCTTGGCCGTCGCACCTGACGTCGCCGCAAAGATTGCCGGCGTCGGACGCACGACGATTTACGCCAGCATAGCACGTGGAGATCTGCGTAGCTTGAAGATCGGCAACCGCCGGCTCATCATGGTCGAATGGATAAGAGAGTGGCTGATCAGCGCAGAGCAATCTTTACCGGAGGGTTCAGACAATGCGCGCTGAAGCCATTACCAGAGCACTCGGTGGGAAATGGTTTGGCAGAAATGGTATCGCTTGTTGCCCTGCCCATGACGATCGTTCGCCATCGCTGTCAATTGCAGACGGTGAGGCGAGCAGGGTCTTGCTCTATTGCCATGCCGGCTGCGACTACGATGATGTAGAACGCGCGGTTCGAGATCAACTAGCGGGACACTCGCCAACCGCAGAGCATGATCAAATTGTCGGCAAGACTACAGTCGGAACCGCGCCATCAAACGTTCACTTGGTCAGCAAGATATGGGACGCAACCGTATCGATCGAAGGGACGCAAGCCGAAGATTATCTCCGGTCTCGCTCGATCGTGTGCGATTTGCCCGAGACCCTAAGATTTCACTCAGCATTGCGGCACCCTACCGGATGTTCGCTGCCTGCAATGATCGCCTTGGTTCAGACAACAGATGGGAACCAGCTCGGATTGCATCGAACCTTCCTGGGGGGGCCACCGTCCCGTCAAATCCCGCTTGCAACCATCCAAAGCAATGTTGGGGCCCTGCAAGGGTGGGGCCGTCCGTCTGAGAACCGGCATCTCGGGCTTGATTGTCTGTGAGGGGATTGAGACTGGTCTCAGCTTGTGTGACGGGACGGACGCAGATTTCGCGGTGTGGGCCGCACTATCAACATCGGGCGTGAAAGGACTGCGGCTTCCCGAGCCCCGGCAATTCAATGCCTCGCTTGTCGTCGCGATTGACGGCGACCTCCCAGGCCGCAAAGCAGGGTCCGAACTCGGACAAAGAGGCGCAGCTGCCGGCTGGATGGTGGAAACCGTCTCAGCGCCCGAAGGCCTTGACTTCAATGATGTGGCACGGGGGAAAGGAGCATGACTTCGGAAGTCAGGAAACTGTTGGGATAGCGCGCTCCGTTTAACGATGAAGGCCCGCGCCCACTCACACGCGAGAACGTTGACCAAGAGCGTTATCCGGTGGAAGCGCTGGGAGATTTGCAGGCAGCCGTGGAGGCAATTCACGAACACACTCATGCGCCCCTAGCCATCTGCGCTCAGTCCGTTCTTGGCGGGCTGTCCTTGGTGCTGCAAGGTCACGCAGACATCCGATTGCCAACAGGATCAAAGCGGCCATTGTCGTTGTTCTTAATCACAATCGCCGAGTCCGGTGCCCGCAAGTCGGCGGTCGATGGTCATGCGCTTAAATCGATTTATGACTTCGAGAAGCAGCTCCAAGAGCAATACGACCGCGATCATCTCCAGTACGTCAATCAACGTGCCTTGTGGGATTTGGATCGCAAGCAAATCCTGAAGGAAAGCCAAAGCAAGAAAAAGCGTGTCGAAGCAGAAAATGACCTCCACGCACTGGGGGACGAACCTGAAGCCCCGTTGGTCCCCATGCTAGTCTGTCCTGAGCCGACGTTTGAGGGCTACTGCAAGCTAACGGCGGTGGGGCAACCGTCGATGGGGTTATATTCCGCCGAAGGTGGCTCGTTTATCGGTCGCTACGGTATGTCTGCAGATCACCGGCTTCGCACCGCAGCAGGACTTTCGAGCCTTTGGGATGGAGATCCGATAAAGCGGGTCCGCGTCACGGACGGCACAACAATTCTTCCAGGACGCAGGTTGTCGCTTCACCTTATGGCTCAGCCGGAAGTT
>NZGY01000032.1 GCA_002689605.1 Filomicrobium sp. | reverse complement strand
GCTATCACACCCAGAACGTCAATGCCTACCAGAGCCGCTTCAAGGGCTGGATGGCGCGCTTCAAAGGCGTCACTTCGAAATATCTGCCCAGCTACCTCGGTTGGCACCGCATGATTGAACGTGACGGCGAGCGACTTACGCCCCGCCAATGCCATGAGTTAGAGGGAAACCTACATCAGAGCCGAACAGAGCCCAAATATTTCCTCATTCCGTTCTCCCTTATTCGACTTGTGACGGAACCATCACCGTAGACAATAAAACCACACCTGCAAACAACGATATTTCGGCAACTTGCTGAATGCTTTGGCACTTTCTTCTATCCGACACTTTCTGCATTCTTTTGTCGCTTGAGGCCGCGATCGTACAGATAGAGAGTCTTCTATAAGACAAGAGAGAGGCACGATATTGCCGTAATAGTGAGCTCCACCGCCCGATCGCGCCTGCTTTCACGGCTTGTGCGCGGGTAGTGTGAGCGCAATAGCGCAACGTTCGGCTGTGTGCGGCGATTAGCATTTGGAATTGGAGTAGATTAATCGCCGAATGGTAACCTCGTGCGCCGCGTTGTTTCTCATTAATGAGATTCCAACTCGCTTTTTCTCAAAATCATTTTTTAAACTGCGCAGCCCTTAAACTTTGCGCATGGCTGAGTCGTATTTATTTCATTCGGTTGTCTTGGTCAACGCGATTTGATGTTGACTTCCACTTACTGGAATGTGCCATCCAACGTTACAAAGATCTCGATGGCTGCTGCCGTCGGAGTTGAGCCATCATGGAAAAGGTGCTGGGAATGCCAACATTCAGGGTCGCCATTTGCGCTTTTCTGCTTTTCGTTGCGCCGCTTCAGGCTGAACCGCTCATGATGAGCGTCAAGAAGACCGCATCATGCGGCTGCTGCCAGATTTGGGTCGATTATCTCAAAGCTGCAGGTTTCAAGGTGAAGACCGATAATATGGTCATGGGCCAGTTGATGAAATTTAAGCTCGATCACGGCATCAAACCCCAGCATGCGTCCTGCCACACAGGACGAATTGCCAGCTATACGATCGAAGGGCATGTGCCAATGCGCGAGATTGAACGATTGCTTCGCGAAAAGCCGAATGCGATTGGCCTCAGCGTGCCTGGTATGCCGATTGGTTCTCCCGGAATGGAAGTTGGAAGCCAGCGCGATGCTTATGATGTGCTGCTGATTAAGAAAGATGGTTCCAGCGAAGTCTTTGCCCACTATACAGCGAAGGAATAGTGGTCAGCCCTGGTCAAATGATCATTCGCCCGCCAGCTTACGCTCACGATAAAATACATACAGGCCAGACCCTACAATAATTGCGATGCCAACCCAGGTCAGCGGATCGGGGAAGTCACCGAAGATAATCAGACCAAGCGTCGTTGCACTGATAATCTCTAGGTACTGGAACGGTGCGAGGATCGCGACTGGCGCACGATGGAACGCCATCACAACAAGATAGTGACCGCTTGTTGCGATCAGACCGAGTAATGCCAATAGTGCCCATTCACTGAAGGTTGGCCACGTCGGCACTAACGGATCGAGCTGCAGTTCAGCGCCAATCAGCAAAGCGATCGACATCGCTACGCAGCCTGAGACGCCGGTCAAGAACTGGATGTTCAGTGCTGTCTCACTGTGCGCCAGCCAACGCGTGAGAATGACATAGAACGAAAACGCGCATGCGGCGCCAACCGGCAACAGTGCCGTCACTCCAAATAGTTCATAGCTTGGCTTGATGATCAGCAGGGAACCTCCAAAGCCGACAGCTATCGCCAACATACGCCGCCAACCAAAGCTCTCGCTCAGCAAGGCCGCTGCCAACAGCGTGACTATAAACGGCTGAATAAAAAAGACCGCTATGGCATCCGCCAGCGGCATCACTTTTAAAGACGCAAAAAAAAGAACGGTGGCACAAGCGATCAGGAAGCCCCGCGCGGCATGTGCCCATAGACGATAGTCAAACGTCAGGCCGCCCCGCCACAACACGAACGGTGCAAGAATCAAGATTTGAAACATGAACCGCGCCCAGGCAACCTGCCCGGACTGAACGGTATCAGACAGAAACTTTGCAATCGCGTCGATGCCCGGCAGAATGATCATGCCTGCNATCATNAGGAGCATGCCGTGCGCGACAGATTGCTGACCNGTTTGGCCGGTCGAACTTGAGTTTGTTTGGGTCACGAGTTTGGCGCTACTTACTTCATTCAGGAACGACGACACCGNTCTGGCTCGTGATCAATCCATAAGCCTCGGTGCGGCGGTGTGCTGCAAAGTTAAAGATCGTCTGCTTGCCAAACTTGGTAGCNTCCAAATCACAATCGGCGACGATCAGTTCATCGTCTTCGGTCTTGCTCTCAGCAACGACTGATCCGCTNGGGTCTACGATGCAGCTGGCACCAAACAAACCATGGCCGTCCTCGACACCGGCCTTACCAACGGCGACCACCCAGGTTGAGTTCTGATAAGCACCCGCCTGTAACGACAGTTTGTGATGAAAGATGCGTTGTTCGGGTGGCTCGCCTGATTTGTCGTGCGAGTTGGTCGTNGGTGTGTTGTATCCCAANGTCACCATCTCGACGCCTTGCAAGCCTAGAACCCGATAAGTTTCAGGCCAGCGGCGATCGTTGCAAATGCACATACCGAAAACACCGTCGAGGTACTTGAACACCGGAAACCCAAGATCGCCCGGAAGAAAGTAGCGCTTTTCCAAGTGCTGATGCGTAATGTTAGGGTCGTACTCAACATGGCCGGGCAAATGGACCTTGCGATANTTTCCGGCGATCTGGCCTTGNTTGTCGACCAGGATGGAAGNGTTGAAGTGTTCACCCTCCGGCGTTAATTCGGCATAACCGAATGACATCGCGATACCTGCGGCTTTAGCGCGATTGAATAGCGGTTGCGTTGCCGCGCTTGGCATTTCCTTTTCGAACCACATGTCGGCTTCAGCACGGTCTTCGTGATACCAGCGCGGAAAAAATGTCGTCAAAGCCAGCTCAGGATAGACAACAAAATCACATGACTGTTCGGCTGCCTGATCGAGAAGTGCAATCATGCGTGCAACCACGCTCTCGCGGCTGTCAGCTTTTTGGATCGGACCCAATTGCGCCCCGCCGACACGAACATTTCGCATGATCTCATTCTCCGGTTATAGTTGTTCTAACCCACGTCATCGCAGCATACACGAGGAAACCCGAAATGGCGCGCGCGCCCAGGAAAATTCATCTGGCACAGTTTCTGGTTCACGGTCCAACCTATCACAGTCACGCCATGTGGCGGCACCCGAAAACACGCGAAGCCGGCTTTGATTGGCGCCGGCCTGAGCTTTATGAACATATCGCGCGCACCTGCGAACGCGGCAAGTTCGACATGGTGTTCTTTGCTGATCTGAACTACATCTCGGACTCGTTCCGGGGCACATTGGCGCCTGCGCTGAAGTACGGCTCACAAGCCCCGGAACATGACCCAATGCCCCTGCTCGCCTGGCTGGGCGCGGTTACGAAGCGGGTCGGGCTTGCTTCGACGTTCTCGGTCAGCAACCAGCATCCGTTTTATGCCGCGCGGATGTGGGGCACAATTGACCACCTGACGTCCGGCCGAGCCGGTTGGAATGTTGTCTCATCCATCAATCATAACCAGGCAGCCAACTACGGCACGGAACGCGAGCCAACCGACCGGCGTTACGAACGTGCGCATGAGTACTACCAAGTGTGTCGTCAGTTGTGGGACAGCTGGGATGAAGACGCGCTCGTTATGGATCCCGAAGCGCCGATGTTTGCCGATGCAAACAAAGTGCGCCGCATCGATTTTGAAGGCGAGTTCTTCCGTTCTCGCGGTCCTCTCAATGTGACACCATCGCCGCAGAATGGCCCCGTAATCCTGCAAGCAGGCACCTCTCCCAGAGGGCGCGATTTTGCTGCGCAATACGCCGAAGGTATTTTTGCAATCCAGCCGCAGCGCGAAGAAGCCAAGAAGTATCGCGACGACATCCGGGAACTGGTCGCAAAGTTTGGTCGTGATCCGGATGACTGCAAGTTGCTGTTTGGTGCGCAAGTGGTGATCGGATCATCCGAGCAGGAAGCGCAGGAAAAAATGGCTGAACATAATGAGCTTGTCGAGCCGGAAGCCGGCATGACGATCCTCTCGGCCCACCTCGATTTTGACCTCTCGCAACTGCCGCCCGATTCAATCATGGAGGAGCATGAACACCCAGCACTGCAGCGCATGAAAACGCGGTATCGCACGGATGACGGACGCCCGTTGACAGTTGCCGAAGTTGCGCAGCGGCATGGGCAGAGTGTCAGTCTTCCGCAGTTCGCTGGAACTCCGGAGAGCGTGACCGATCAGCTGCTCGACTTTGTTGACCACGCCGGAGGTGATGGCTTCATGCTGTCGCCGATCTACAGCCCAGGTGCGATTGGTGAGTTCGTCGATCTGGTTGTACCAGAACTACAAAAGCGTGGCCGCTTTCGAAAGCGGTATAGCGGCACAACATTGCGCGAGCATTTGCGTGGGTGATGCGGCGCTGCCTCAAGGAATGACCCACCGGCATGCATCTTGTGGCCTCAGAAAGCGGGCCTCTGTTTTCCATCAAAGTTCGCGGAAGGCTGTCCCTCTCCCCATAGCGCAGCGTATGGGGAGAGGGACAGCCCTATCGCTCCACAGCAATAATTAAAAGCTAAGATACTGTGCGTCACAGCTTGTGGACGTGTCGTCACCGGGGTTGTCCCGAGGATCTATCCAGCCGCAATTGCAACTTCGCGGTTATGTCAGAGCCCGTGCAACGCATCGTATACCGGACCCGCCGAGAAATGGGTCCTCGGGACAATCCCAGCCTCTCGCTCCAAAAGGCCTACGACTACCCCCAATTGGGCGCACGCTTCTCCAGGAAAGCACTGATACCTTCTTTGGCCTCGGAGCCTCCGAGCGCAGTCGCAATTCTGTCTGCCTCGGCATCCAGCTGTTCGGCAAAACTGTTGCTCTCTGCAGACCGGATCAGGCGCTTACCATTTGCAATAGCCTGAGGAGGCGCGCTGGCTATACGGGCTGCCATCTCCTGTGCTGTTTTCAGCGCCGCACCGGGCTCGCACAAGGCATTAACAACACCCAGTTCGTGCATGCGATCGGTCGAGATTCGGTCACCAGTCATGATCATCTCGGTCAGCATCTGACGCGGGATCATCGGGCCGAGTAAAGCTGTCGTACCACCGTCCGGGGTCAGGCCGATCTTGATGTAGGCGATCGACATGTAGGCACCTTTGGCAGCAACGATCATGTCAGTTGAGACAGCCAGCGGCACCCCAGCTCCAGCCGCACCGCCTTCAATCGCGGCAAGGATTGGCTTGGGGCAGCTGCGCACAGATTCGATCATGGCGTGCAGTTTGGCAACGCTTGACAAACGGTCTTCGCGCGACGCTTCAGAGCGCTCCTTCAAGCCATGCAGGTTGCCGCCTGAGCAGAAGAAATCACCCGCGCCGGTGAGCACGATCACGCGGATACTGTCATCTGAGGCAGCCGCATCCACCGCTTCGCGGAACCCGACATAAAAGTCGGCTGAGATGGAATTGCGCGAGGAGGGGTCGTTATTGGTGATTGTGAGAACGCGGCCATCACGTTCGACAGGAACACGATTCGACATCAGACTGCCTCGTTTGCAAATTTCTGGAACCGTTCGAGATGATAGTCCGTATCGCCGAGCTGGTGGTCGATCATGGTCAGACGCTTGGCAAAGTGCGGCGCCGAGTATTCCCACGTCATGGCAATGCCGCCGTGCATTTGGATCGTCTCTTCTGAAACCAAGCGCCCCACTCGACCGATAAGGTTCTTAGCCGCCGACGCGTTGCGCTCACGCTCGGCGCGCGGCGCCTCCAATGTACCAGCTGCCAGCATGACGCCGGAGCGAGCCTGTTCGATCTCCATGATCATATCGACCATGCGATGCTGCAGTGCCTGGAACGCGCCGATCGGGCGGCCAAACTGCTTGCGTGTCTTTAGATAATCGAGCGTTGTTTCCTTGGCGACATCCATTGCGCCCAGGACCTCAGCGCAGAGCGCGACGATACCACGTGCATGCGTCGTCTCAATAGTTGCGAACGCTTTACCGGCCTCGCCGATCACGGCGTCCGCGCCGACAGCGACGTTGGCAAGCGAGACCTCGGCGGCACGGCCACCATCGATAGTGCCATAGCCACGTCGGGAGATGCCGACCGCATTGCTATCAACCAGGAACAAGGCGATGCCGTCTTCATCGTCACCATTGCCAGAGACACGGGCTGAGACGACGAGCTTGTCCGCCGTATCACCATTGAGCACCACGGCTTTCTGACCATTGAGACGCCAGCCGTCGCCTTCCTTGTTGGCCTGCGTTTTCACCGCTGAGAGGTCATAACGCCCTTCCGGCTCCCCGTGCGCAAGCGCCAGCAATGTCTTGCCGGCCATAACGTCTTCCAGCATCGCCTTCTGTTCATTCGAACCTGCGAGCGCGATCGGGCTTGCACCGAGAATGCCCGTTGCGAGGAACGGTTCAACAACGATGCCACGCCCCAGCGCCTCGAAGACGACCGCAATATCTTCGCCGAGACCACCAAAGCCCTCGACCTCTGGCGGCAACAGCGCGCCGATCAAGCCCAGCTCGGCCAGTTCAACCCAGGTCTTGCGATTGAAACCATCTTCGAGTTCAGCATTGGCGTGGCGCGTTGCGATATCATAGCGGTCCGCGATGAAACGGCCCGCCGTATCAGCCAGCATCTGGCGCTCTTCAGAAAGATTAAAATCCATCGTAGAGCGTTTCCTTAGAGCTGCAGCATGTGTTTGGAGACGATGTTGCGCTGGATCTCATTGGATCCACCGAAGATCGACAGCTTGCGATTGTTGAAGTAGCTGCGCGCATACATCATCGCGCCATCGGGGCCGATCGGCTCTTCGTTATAACCATCGTCGAAGGCTTCCGGCACGAACGGCATCGCATAGGGACCAACAGCGCGGCGCAACAGATCCGTGATCTCCTGGCGAATGACCGTGCCTTTGATCTTCAGCAACGACGATTCCGCGCCGGGTGCTTTGCCCTCACCGGCCGCGGCCACAGTGCGCAGATTGAACACCTCCATCGCCATGAGATCGATCTCGACCTGGGCGACGCGGGCCGCAAACATCGGATCATCCAGCAGCGGCTTGCCGTTCTTCTTCTGCGCGCGGGCGACCTTCTTGAGGTGATCAAGGCCCTGCTTGGAAAAGCTCACGCCGGCGATACCTGTGCGCTCGTAAGTCAGCAGGTATTTGGCGTAGGTCCAGCCCTTGTTTTCCTCGCCGACACGATTCTCGACCGGCACCTTGACGTCCGTTAGGAAGATCTCGTTTACCTCATGCTCACCATCGAGCGTGATAATCGGGCGAACTTCAATGCCTGGTGTGTCCATGTCGATCAGCAGGAACGAGATACCTTCCTGCGCCTTCGCATCCGGATCGGTTCGCACGAGGCAGAACATTCGGTTGGCGTGGTGACCGAGCGTCGTCCATGTTTTCTGGCCGTTGACGATATAGTGGTCTCCATCACGGACAGCACGTGTCGAGAGCGATGCGAGATCAGATCCTGAGCCCGGCTCTGAATAACCCTGAGCCCACCAGTCCTCATCGTTGAGGATGCGCGGAAGATAGAAGTCCTTCTGCTCTTGGCTGCCATACTTGATCAAGACAGGACCCAACATATTGACGCCGAAGGCAACAACGCGCGGCGCCCCCGCTGCCACACACTCCTCTTCAAAGATATGCTTTTGAACAGCCGTCCAACCGGCACCACCATGCTCGGTCGGCCAATGCCAGGCGAGCCAGCCGCGCTTATTGAGAGCCTGATGCCAGGTCACAAAGTCATCTTTGCCAAGACGCTTGCCACCCCGAACCTTGTCGCTCAGCCAACCGGGCAATCCGCCATCCTTCAGCCAAGCGCGTACGTCATCACGGAAGGCCTGTTCTTCGGCCGTCAATGTCATGTCCATCGTCTAAGCCTCCTTTGTGGGCCGGGTTCCTGCCTGGCTGGATTTCAGATTAGTCGCAGGACCCTGGATAATTCATTCGTCATCCCCAATCAGGTGGGGATCCAGGCAATCGTCAAGAGTTCACCGCTTTGCGGCGGCATGCGTAGCTTCCCAGCTCAGTTGGTCCCGGACCTAGAGCCAGTGAGCAGGAGCGGTGGTGTTTTCTGTCATTCACTCTCTCATGTTTTGGAGCTGCTCGTCTAATCTCTAAGCCCGTCGCAGCCATTCATTCGATCATGACGGTTGTCCATCACACTGTTTCTGGCGCCCCCCATACCGATGTGACCTGCGATGAAAGAAGACCACCGTTGCCGTGGGCGACCGAAAGCTTAGTACCATCAATCTGGCGGTCACCGCAGCCGCCACGGATCTGCCGGATCGCTTCGATCATAACGAACAAGCCGTACATGCCGGGATGCACGCAGGAAAGCCCTCCGCCATTGGTATTCACTGGAAGCTCGCCGCCCGGCGCGATACGTCCGCCACCAACGAAATCCTTGCCTTCGCCCTTCGCGCAGTAGCCGAGGTCTTCCAGGAACAGGATCGTATTGATGGTGAAAGCATCATAGAGCTGCACCGTATTCATATCGGTGGGCTTATATCCGGCCATTTCGAATGCGCGCGGCCCACTCTTGGCTGCAGCTGTGACCGCTAAGTCCGGCATGCCGGATATCATGCGATGGTGATGCTCCATGGCACAACCAAGCATGTGAACCGGCTTATTCGGCCCATCCTTGGCCCGATCAGCACGCGTCATCACAATCGCTGCCGCGCCGTCAGTCACCAGGCAGCAGTCAAGCTTGCCGAGCGGATCAGAAATCATTCGCGCATTGACGACATCTTCGATCGTCAACGGACCGCGCTCAAAAGCTTCCGGGTTCAGCTGCGCCCACTTGCGCGCAGCAACAGCGACCTCTGCAAGATCCTCACGTCTGGCGCCATACTGATACATGTAGCGCGACGTCGCCAATGCATAGGACGTGATGGGATTGCGTGGGCCATAAACCGTCTCAAACGGCGGCGGTTCTGAAATCGACCGAAACCCACCGGCCGTACGCTGGTTTGACCCGTAAGCAATGACCGCCACATTGATGAGACCTGCTTCCAGTGCCATGGCGGCATCAAGCACGTGCATCATAAATGATGAGCCGCCGATGTTCGAGCCGTTCGAATAGGCTGGCTGGATACCGAGATGTTCGGCCAAAGACATGTTAGCCATTGCGAAGAACGCGCTTGCCGCAAACACACCATCGACTTCGGCCAACGGTATCTCTGCATCAGCCAATGCGCCGTGCACTGCTTCAACCATCAATTCCATGGCATTGCGGCCATGGGCTTCGCCAAGGCCAGCGTGGGCGAGGCCGACACAAGCTGTTTTGCCTCTCAAAGCGTGAGCCATTGTTTCTTACTCCTAAAGGCTTAGGTTGGTTCGAAGACGACGGCATCGGTGTCACCGATCTTGTCGATCTTGGCCCGCACTTTCATACCGATCTTGACTTCGGTGGGCTCAATCCCGACGACCTTGCTCATCATGCGCGGACCTTCTTTAAGATCGATCAGCGCAATGTTGTAGTCGCCGCCTTTTTCTGGACGCTGGCGATTGACCGTCGTCGCGTACACTGTGCCCTCACCACTGCCTTCGACCCATTCAAGATCAGCCTCACCGGTGCCCGGATTGAGCGTGCGCGGGTAGTGCACATAAGCGCCCGTAGACTTAGAGCGCTGTATCATGAACTTGCCCTCGGCGATGTAGTCGAGATAGCGCCGCTCCGGACCAGGTCCATCGAAATAACTGTCATTAGACATGCCTTAAACTCCCCAGATTACTCAGCCGCAGCGCGTGAGCTGCCGCTAGAGAGCCCAAGGCGCTCACGTGCAGCGAGATATTCGCGCTCAAGACGATCGATCAGCACAGCTGCTTTCGGAATAGATTTCACCGCACCGACACCCTGGCCAGCACCCCAAATGTCTTTCCACTTCCTCGGCTTTGATGTGCCGCCACCGAAGTTCATCGCAGACGCATCAGATGTTTCGAGATTGTCGGGATCCATGCCGGCATTGCGCACGGCGCCTTTGAGATAGTTGCCGTGCACGCCGGTGAAGAGGTTGGTGTAGACAATATCGTCGCCGCCACTCTCGGTGATCATCTCTTTATAACCGTCTACGGCATTGGCCTCTTCCGTCGCGATGAAAGCCGAGCCGATGTAGGCGAGATCAGCGCCCATAGCTTGCGCCGCCAGGATGGAGTCACCCCGGGCGATAGAGCCGGAAAGTAGCAGCGGGCCGTCGAACCACTCGCGGATCTCCTGGATGAGGGCAAAGGGAGACAACGTACCGGCATGACCGCCTGCCCCGGCTGCCACCGCAATGAGGCCGTCCGCACCCTTCTCGATTGCCTTATTGGCAAACCGGTTATTGATGATGTCATGAAAGGTGATGCCGCCGTAAGAGTGCGCAGCCGCGTTGACCTCTTCACGGGCCCCGAGGGACGTAATCATGATCGGCACTTCGTGCTTGACGCAGATATCAAGATCGCGCTGCAGACGTGCATTTGAACGATGGACGATCTGATTGACGGCATAAGGCGCAGCAGGGCGATCCGGGTTGGCCTGATTGTGGCGGTCCAACTCTTCTTTGATCCGATTCAGCCAGCGATCCAGTTCGATTGGCTCACCTTCCTGCTCACGCGCATTGAGCGCAGGAAAAGAGCCGACCATGCCGGACGTACATTGCGCGATCACCAAATCAGGATTGGAGACAATGAATAGCGGTGCGCCAACTGCCGGGATGCGAAGGTTTTGCAGAATTGGAGGCAATGCCATGATCAGTTCCCTTTACTCGGATTATTTCCTGCATCCTCTTCCCGCAAGCGGGAAGAGGATGCAGGAAATTGCACAGTGCCTGTGGCTGCCCCTCTCCCCATGGAGAATGGGGAAAGGGGCCTCGAACAGCTTTCAATTCATCGCACCGTTTCAAGCTTGCAAGGCTCTCTTAACAATTAATGCATCCAGCCCGATGGCCCCCTTGGGGAGCGCGCGCAACGGATTGATTTCGATACTCTCAATCGCCTTAGCATGCGCTTCGGCAAACACCGAGAGTTTTGAAATGGCGTCGCAGAGTGCACCCAGATCGGAAGGCTCTGCGCCACGGGCGCCTTTCAGCAACTCAGTGCCCTTCAGTTCATCAATCATCCCCATCGCCGTTTCCAGACTGACCGGAGCCTTGCGGAAGCTGACATCCTTGAGAACCTCCGTAAAGACGCCACCGAGACCGAACATCACAACCGGGCCGAATACCGGATCCACCTTTACGCCGAGAATACAGTCAACACCATCTGCAGCCATGGGCGAGATGAGCACACCATCAATCTGGGCGTCAGGTTTAGCAGCCTTCGCGTTGGCGATAATTTCATCGTAGGCGGCAGCCGCAGCATCCGCCGCAATGCCGAGCTTCACGCCGCCAACGTCTGTCTTGTGCAGAATGTCCGGCGAGGCAATTTTCATGGCAACCGGAGCACCGGCGGCGGCGGCGGCTTGCGCTGCTTCGGCGCTTGATGTGGCAAGCTTGTCTGTCGCGAGTGGCAGTCCAAAGTCTGAGAGAATTTCCTTGGCTTCCTTTTCACCGAGGTCACCGTCAGGAAGTGCTGGCAACGGTGGCACATCAGGCTCTGCCGGACGGCCTGACTTGAAGGCCATACCGAACGACATCAGAGCTGCCATCGTCGCAACGGCCCGGGATGGATCTTCGAAACAGGGGAAACCTTCGTCCTCATATTCCTTGCAGATCTCCGGCGGCGCGACGAGCGACTGCATAAAGAGCTTGTCCTTCTGCCCTTCCATTGCTTCGGCGAGATACTTGCGCAGCATTGGTGAAATCTTCGGCGAGCCAGCGACGGACGTCCAGAATCCGATCAGCGCATCATAGTTTCCACAGTCCAGCATCAACTTGGTGAACTTGGGCACCAGAGTCAGATCGTTGAAGAATTGCGCTGTCACGTCGACCGGGTTGCGCGGCGCGGCGAATGGCACGAGTTCCCTCATCTCCGCTTGTGCATCAGCAGGCATTTCTGCGACGTCGAGATCATAGTCAGCGGAAGCGTCCGCCATAAGAACACCACCACCGCCGGAGACCGTCACAAGACCGATCCGCCGCCCAACAGGGTAGATCTGCGGTCGGCAGGCATATGCAATGTCCAGGGCCTCTTCGGTTGTGCGCGCGCGATGTGCGCCGCACTGCTTGATGACGGCATCATAAATGACGTCTTCACCAGCCAATGATGCTGTGTGTGAGCTGGCAGCAGCGGCGCCGACTTCAGAGCGACCTACCTTCATGAAGATGACCGGCTTGCGTTCAGCACGGGCAATCTCCAGACCTTCAACCAGGACGTCACCATCCTTGATACTTTCGGCATAGGCGCAGATAGCTTGTACGTCTTCCTTCTCGGCTAACAGTTTGATCGCCTCAGCAACATGTACGTCGCACTCATTGCCGGTGGTGATCCAGTAGGTCATGTCGAGACCGCGCAGATGGGCCAGATAGAAGATGTGGCTGCCGTAGGCACCTGACTGACTGGCAATGGCCAAACCACCGGGGTTCGGCTGCTTGCGCTCAATGGTTGTCGTGAAGGTCGGGTAGAAGTTGATGGCCGAGTTAAAGACGCCAAGACAGTTCGGGCCAATGATACGGACACCACTCTCTCTAGCGATTGACGTCAATTCATCCTGCGCCTTTTGGCCTTCCTCGTTCATCTCGCCAAAGCCAGATGAAAAGATCATCACGGTTTTGGCTTTCTTGGCGGCGGCATCGCGGACGACCTGCACGACACCTTTCGCGGGCACGGCAACCAGCACAAAGTCGACCGAGCCATCAATGTCGTTGAGGGATTGATAGGCCTTCAGTCCCTGCACCCTGTCCCGGTTTGGATTGACCGGGTAGATGGCACCTTCATAACCGAGGTTCTTGAAGAATGACAACGGGCGCCCGCCGATGCGCGAAGGATCGTCAGAGGCGCCGACGACGGCAACTGAGTTTGGAGTAAGGAGATCGTCAAGCTTTGTCATTCATTCGTCTCGTCGGTTCGATGTCTCGTCAGTTCAGTATTTTGCTGAAGATCAATGCCGGCACGTTGGCGAGCCCATCTTCAAGGCCGGTTTGTTGCTCAAAAGTGAAACCGGTGCGTTCATAGAATGCGACTGCGTTGTCATTGCCTTTAAGCACCTCGAACCAGATGCGACTTACCGGTTCGTGTTGGGCTTCGACGTGCTCGAGCATAGCTCGCCCGATACCGCCACCTTTCAGGTCCGGTTCGACGTGGAGACGCTCAATATAGGTTCCATGCTTCGGATAAGCGTAGCAGTGGCCAACAATCTGATTGGCACGCAAGGCAACGAGAAAAGTGTTGTCATCATTCGCGAGCTGCTCTGCGAAAAGTGGTGAAGCATGACGGGTCTTAATGATGTCACGCGTGGTCTCTTCGCCAATCAGAGGTGCATAGGTTGCGAGCCACGAGCGATTGGTCAAGGCGCGGGCGGCCTCGACATCATCGCTTGACGCTGTGCGGACCTGTACCTCACTCATGGTCAGACCGTCCCGACCGGCATTGTCGGCGAGCCAACGGCACCAGGCAATCGCAGCGGCGGTGCCGTAAGCAAGAAGCGATTGCGGTTGTTCTCGCGCAAGTAAGTGCATAGCTCGGAGAGATACCAGATCTCGCCGAGATGAATACCAAGCTTGAACAGGCAGAGTTCGTGGATCGGCAACATCGCGCGACGGCCTTCGCCGGTGGTACTTGGTGTGCGCTCGACGGCATAGTTGTCGGCAATCAACACCGAGAGGCCGCTGTCGCGGATCCAGTTCTGCAGTTTTGGATCGCGCCCTTCCAACGCTGCGCAGGAGTTATGCAGCACGTCGTGGTCAGGTTCCTTGTTGCGTTCCAGCACTCGGGTGGAGAAGCCGGTGTGCAGGCAAACCATGTCACCTTCTTCGACAATAACATTCTGTTGCTTCATGACCGCTTCGAGCCCGTCGAAGTCGACGTCTGACTTGGCATCACCATAAACGGCGTGCAGGTCTATCATGACAGCGCGGCCTTGGACGCATTTCTCAGCCATGTTCTCAATGCCGAGCCGCTTGGCTTCGGCGCTATCCAGCCCGCCGCAATCGGAGCAGGTCGCACCGCCGATTATATCTTCGCCGCCGCGCCAACCATTATAGAACACGTGCTCGGCCACACCGTCGCCGTCAGCATCGAATTGGTGTCCGACGTGAGCGAGTGCATCCCATTGCGTCGAGTACTGCGTGTGGATCAGAACGCGGTCATCGTTGACAACATCAGTTAGGTCGTCGTTGTCCAGCGCTTCATTGAGCGGCAACAGATATCGGCGGACGCCGTCGGGCGTTTTCGTTGGAAAGCGCTCCGGCGGCAGGCGTGCCGGATTGAGTTTGTTGCCACCGGGATAGTCGAGCGGCAATGACAGGCAGAACGTGCGGCCTTCCTTAACCTCGGCGATGCCCTGCAGGACCTTTTCCTTGGTAATCAGGTTGAGGCGGCCGCACTGGTCATCCTCACCAAAATCACCCCAGTTCGATCCTTGGGGCCTGTTCTTCCAACGCTTTGCCATTGCGGTTCTCCGATTAACTGGGGGTATGCACGGGCAGCCCGAGCAGGGCACGGCGCTTAAGCCACATCGTCGGGCGGTAGCGATCCTCACCAGTAATGGCATGTAGCCGGTCCAGGATCTGCAGGCAACGGCGCGGTTCGAGATCGGCTGCCAACTCCAGCGGCCCGAGTGGATAGTTCAGACCGAGCTTCATCGCCAGATCGATATCGTCCGGTGTCGCCAAGGCGACCTCGGCCATGTAGCAGCCGAGATTGGCAATCATCGCGGACATGCGTTGGGCAACGAAGCCGGGGCTGTCCTTGATGGCCGTCACAGCGCGGCCTGTTGCAGTGATTGCTGCAGCCGCGGCATCGCGGACGGAACTGTCAGCGCCAGGCGCAGTCATGATGGTAACGCGCTTGGATGTATCGCAGGAAAGATCAACACATACGAGACGCTTGAAGTCGGCGCCCGTGCGCATGGCGGTATGGGTTGCATCATCACCGAATGGAGCTGCTAAGATCGGGCAGCTGCCATCATCATCGCCGACGGGCAGACCGATTTCCTTACAGAAGGCCTCGAGTGTTTCATCAGGCTCGGCCAAAGCCATGCGCGATGCGGCGGCGGCGTCACTTACATGATCCGGCGATGGCGGATCGACGACCTTGCCACCGTCATACTTGAACCAGCCGCTACCTGTCTTGCGGCCGAACTGGCCTGAGTTGTACATCGCCTCATGGTTCGGCGCGGTCTTGATGCGCGGGTCCTGCATGTAGCCGTTATAGATGATCGTACTGGCCGGGAAGTTGATGTCGATCCCGGTCAGGTCCATCAACTCAAATGGCCCCATGCGAAAGTGACGGCAATCGCGCATGATAGCGTCGATCTGGGCTGGTGTCGCAACAGCTTCGTGGACCATACGCAGGCCTTCGGAGCTGTAGGCGCGGCCGCCCATGTTGACGAGGAAGCCCGGCATATCGGCCACCGATACCGGCACGCGGGTCATACGTTTGCCAAGTTCGGTCAGCGCTGCAACGGTTTCGTCAGATGTCTCAGAGGCACGGATGACTTCGACGAGTTTCATCAGTGGCACAGGATTGAAGAAGTGCATGCCGGCGACGCGGTCACGATTCTCACAATTGCGGGCGATCGAGGAAATAGGAATCGACGAGGTGTTGGAAGCAAGAATACAGTCCTTGGACACCACAGCTTCGAGATTCTTGAACAACTCCGCCTTGACGTCGTAGTTCTCGAAGACAGCCTCGACGACAGCATCGCAATCGGCCAGCGCGCTCATGTCATCGACAGGGATGAGGTTGGCTTTGGCGCTCGACGCGTCGTCGTCACCAATGCGACCTTTTTCGACGAGGCGGTCAATGCGCTTGCCGATCTGGGCTGCACCCTCAGCCGCCCCACCGGGCCGGGCATCGAATAACAATGTCTTCAAACCGCCCTGCACGGAGACCTGGGCGATGCCCTGGCCCATGGCACCTGCACCCACAACGGCGACGGTATAGTCGGCCGCGCTCACCGGCTTCATGCTGTTTCCCCCAAATTGTCGTTGAATATCTCTGGTCGAGATTTTCACACAACCTAGCAGCAGGGCCTGGAAGGGGCATAGTCCTGCTACATCAGAGGGATGATGGATCGATGAGCAGGGTGGACGGTGTCATGCATCTACCGCCTAGCGGCGCGCTGAGGCCGGTTTGATCGGCCTCACCAATCACAGTCAGTCAACCTGTTTATCAGCACCGAGTGACGGGACCGCCCGCCTCGCACCCGGGCTTGCCATTCGTCGCTTCTAGCTAGAACGGCACATTGAACCTCAGCGTTCCGCCGTAAGCGTTAAAGCCGTTGGCGCCGATGCCGTCGTAGAAGCCCTCGGCCGTGATCTCCATCCCATCAGCTCGGCGTGCGGTGACGCCAGCCTGGGCGCGGGCGCGGGAGTCATCCGTACCGGTGAGTGCAACACCGGTGTCAATGTTGACCAGATCCGTCCGCCGGAAATCCCAGATTCCATGCAGGGCGATATGTGGTGAGATGGAGGCTCCGTCGGGCCGCGTGAATGTTGTTGACAATTTCGGGCCGAACATGAGGCGGCCAAGCTCAACCTTTTGCGAGCTGATCGTATTGCCGAGACTGTCGATATAGGCCTTTTGCTCTTCTTGGTAATAAACAACGCCGACGTGCGGAGCAACATGCAACCGACCATACTGAAAGTCACCGGTCAATCGGCTGCGAACCAATCTGCGTCGGCCTTTGAACTCATCTGTGTAGGTGTTGTAAGGACTGACCTCGTTCTCAGACTTGCCCCAAGCGGCGCGGGCATCGAAGATCAGATTGGCGCTGAGACGGGCGACAACGTAAGGTCCGGCGAGCCAGCCCTTGCCGCTAATCTAGAAGTCGTTGGTGGCATCCACTTCACCCGTGCGATCAAACTGCCCGAGAATTCCGACAACGAAACCAGGATTGAAGCGATAGTCGGCGCCGACGTAGAGCAAGTCGAAGTCGCTTTTGGCAGTGCCGTCCCGGACTTTCGACAGCGTGCCCTCAGTCCAGAAACCAAAGCCTGTTTGTGGCCGGTTCGCAAACTCCCCCGCGGCAGCTGGTTCGCCATCCGGACTGGACCCCGGTTTGTTTTTGAGGCTGCCGCCGCGCACCGCACTGCTCCTGGCACCAAGCTTAGCGCCGAGTGCCATCCTTTTGCCGGTGTCGCCGAGGTTCTTTCGCCGCGCCGCCGCCTGCGTACTGCCAATGACCTGGCGCAGACTGGTGGCAAAAGCGAGGTTATAGTTGTTGACGGTGCCGCCGCCCGTCACATTTACTGGTGCGGCGCGGCTGCTTTGGCCGCCGTCCGCTAAGCGCTTGGTTAGATCAGGCTCTTTAGAAACGATTTGGGCGGCACGACGCACCATGAAATTCGAGATAATTCTTTCGGTGCGCTCTTTCGTGCCGTCGTCGATCCCAACTCTCAGCGTGGCTGAGGCGCCGCCGTGCGGAGAGATGCAGGAGGTCAACTCCTCAGTCACATTCTCCAGTGTGCCTTCCTCAATGGTGGTGGTGACGTCTACTATTATGGTGCACACCTCTTCATACGCAACCACTCCGCCGGAAAAGCTCACGGTATTACTGCCTACCACTGCCGTGATAATGCCGCTGCATTTTTCGCTGTTACCATAGTCTTTGTTCAACGTTTCATCGCTGATAGTGACGTTCGGAATCGCAGCAACCACCATGCCGTCAGGAAATGGGTCCGTGAAGGCTACATTCTGGATGGTGACTCTATTGACGCTGTTGTCGATTGTGAGGGTGAGCGTAGTCGTCTCTCCGGGCTCGACCTCAGTCTTTGCGAATGACTTTGTAAAGCCCGGACTCCCGTCGGTGATCGTCCCAATCCTTATTTGAAACTGCATGCCCAGGTCGTTGTCGTCAGAAAGGGAATCCCCTTCTGCTAACGAGATCTCACTCGGATCGAGGTCGGTTTCGAAAGTTCCGCTGCAGTAAATCGTATCTCCCACTTCAACATTGAGACCATTCTGCAAAACGAAGGAAAAATCATCGACGCCAGCGACGCCGCTAACGCCGTCATCGTCCAGGATCATTCCACCCGCGAAGGGCGCATCACTGACAACATCGGTCTCATCCGAATCCCAACGGGTCGCCGGTGCACCGACGTGCCTTCTGATGGGAAACTGACTTGTGAATGGCTGATTTGTTGGACTTGAGAAACCGCGATAAGCGCCATTGGAAGGCCAGGTTCCATTTAAGGCTCTGACATTGGGGCCCGGCGACTTTAAGTTAATATACTCACCGATATTGTTTCCACAGCGGTCAGGCAGCTGGTTGCCGGAACTAAGATGAACGCAGAGATGACGCAGAAGCCCTGGACCACCAAAGTCTGCATTGGGCATCGCAGATCCGCTGATCGTGACGGTTGTGACGCCACTCCCTTTGGTGCCGCTGAGAGTAAAGACAATCTGCGCCTGTGCGGTATTTGCGGCGAGGACGATCCAGCCAACGAAGACCAGTGCAAAAAGGCGTGCCGCCGATGTCTTAGTATCCTGTAAAGCGCGGCGCCGGCCCAAATGATTGGTCCCGGTCCGTGCGCGATCCGGCGCTGCAACGATCCCGGAGGTTAGGATGGCGCAGGTTGCAATGAACGCACCCCAAATGTGCTGGCGCATAGCCGTGATCCCTCAAATACGCGTCTCACTCTGTTAGGAAACAGTGTTGAGGCGAGGTGGGAGCGGGGCGTTATGCAGCAGCCGAAAGCGGATAGCGAATGTCAGGCCGGTCAATTGGACGACAATTAAAAGGCAAATCCTGCTACGCGGATTTATATTGTGCGTCTGGCGCAACGGCGTGATCGAACAGTCACAGTGCGTAATCAAAGAAACCCGCAACCAGACGTTGGAATCGGCATGCCAGTGTCTTGTCGACCCGCGTGGCCTCTGCTTGGGAGGCAGGCTACACGCTGGCGGGCCCTCTTGTCACGAGGAGGGCACTCGCAAGCGCTAGAGCAAGATCGTTCCGGATGGCGTCACCGTTCGACTTGCTCACTTTGTTGGCCGGAACGTGAATCTTGCTCTACTCAACAAGTTTAGAGACCGATTTACGTTTCAGTTGGACGCGCCGAGCGCTTCCATCTGAAACGATCGGGCTCTAGTTGCACGGCGCAACTTTGTCGGTCAGAACTGTGCCATCAACGAAACCGATGCGGCTGAACCGCAATCCTTTGCTTTCTAACAGTTCAGCAAATTCACCGCCAAGCCACCCTGGCTGGTCTCTTTGTATTTCTCATCCATATCACGCCCTGTGTCGCGCATGGCATTGATACAGTTGTCGAGCGGCATGAAGTGCTGGCCATCGCCTCGTAGTGATAAAGACGCGGCGGCTACAGCCTTGATGGCGCCAAGGCCATTGCGCTCGATGCAGGGGACCTGGACCAGTCCCTTAACGGGGTCGCAGGTCATCCCGAGATGATGTTCAAGAGCAATCTCGGCGGCGTTCTCGATCTGAGCGTTGGTGCCACCGAGAACCGCGCACAATCCTGCGGCCGCCATCGCCGACGCAGAGCCAACTTCGCCCTGGCATCCGACTTCCGCGCCGGAGATCGAGGCGTTGTGTTTGACTAGTCCTCCGATCGCTGTTGCAGTCAGAAGGAAATCGCGGACACCAGCCTGATTGGCTCCCAAGCAATGGTCGAGGTAGTAACGAATTACCGCGGGCACGACACTAGCGGCGCCGTTGGTCGGTGATGTCACGACCTTGCCACCAGCCGCATTCTCTTCATTGACCGCCATGGCATAACAACTGATCCAGTCGTTGATGACATGTGGCGGCGCGATATTGAGACCGCGTTCGGCTTCCAACTTGCGGTGGATTTCGCCGGCACGTCGCTTGACCTGCAAACCACCCGGCAATTCGCCTTCCGTTGCGAGGCCACGATCGATGCAGTTTGTCATCGCCGTCCAGATGTCATCGAGTTTGCGGTCAAGCTCTTCGCTGCTCATGTGCGTTCACTCGTTCGCACGCTTCATGTCGGCAACTGATTTTCCAGACTTGTCGCCCATGGCGAGCATCTCGGCGGCGTTGTGAAATGGATACGGCACGCTTGCCAGTTCATCTTTGCCTGAAGCCAAACTCTCGCGCTCTTTACGAAGCTCGTCGTCAGTCAGAATGAAGCCGCCACCAATGGAGTAATATACCTGCTCATGTCGCAGGCGGCCGTCAGCGTCGAAGCACTGAAAGCGCAAGCCGTTGGCATGACCGGGCAGCGGTGGGCCGCAGTCGAGGATGACATCTTCTTCTGGGTCAAACGATAGTGCTGGCAGATCCGCAACGTTCAGCGACTTAGACTGCTTGATCTGCTGTAGCGACTGCTCGGCTTCATCCACATCGATCGTTGCCGGGTGATATCCAGCCAAACCGAGGACGACGGCACGATCGGTTGCGTGGCCCTTGCCCGTCCACGCAAGCGAACCATGCAGATGACACTTCACTTGGGCTGGTTCACCTGTACCAGGCTCCGGATTTTCTCGTGCGCGGACCAGATCCAGAAAACGTGCTGCAGCCAGCATTGGCCCCATGGTGTGCGAGCTCGATAGTCCTATACCAATCTTGAAAATCTCGAATACCGAGAGGAACATGTCTTTCCCGTCTATCGTCGCACTGCGCCTGCTACGCTGCCGTGGCTTTTCCGCACCCACGTCCGCTGATCAGCAACATCATATTTCAGCCGCTGGCAATGTTTACAGCAGGACATAGATGTTGCTGCAAACGTCATTAATGGACCGGCCCGTTGTGGTTTGCGCCATACTGGATTGTCCACATCGGCGTACCGATCTCGCGTTTGTGTAACAAATACTTTGGCCTGTCCCCCGCGAATTGGTAAGATTGTAAGCCATTAAAGATAATAAGCAAACTGCAGGTCTCCTACCCATGCTGCTTCGCTTGACTTACAGACTGCAATTCCCACTGCGCGCTGCTGCCTTCATTTTGGTCATGCTCTGCGGTGCACTTTCCAACCAGCATGGAGCAATTGCTAAAGATGTTGCTGCAGCTCCGGAAGTCGGCACAACCATCTCTGTGAAGCGGCGCCTGACAGGCCTCCATGGCGACGTAAAGCGGCGCCTTCGCAAAGGCGCGCGCGTTCATCGCGACGAAGTCTTGCAGACCAGCCGCAAAGGCCGTGCGGAGTTCAAGCTTGATGACGATACAAAGCTTGCGCTCGGCGCCAATGCCAAACTCAAACTTGACCAGTTCGTGCTTGGTCAAACGTAGGACGGCATCGCCACGATTGCTCTGAATTTCATTACGGGGTCTTTCCGCTTTATCACTGGCAAGCAGGACAGCAAGGCTTACACCATCAAGACACCGACGACGACCATGGGTATTCGCGGCACCGTCCTTGATATCTATGTCGCGCGGAACGGCGAAACGCTTGTCCTGCTGCACGAGGGAGAGGTCGAGATCTGTTCCGTGAAAGGTGTTTGCAGAATCCACAACACGATCGGCCGTATCATTCACACGACGGTTGCAGGCGTTGTGTCGGCTCCATTGAAATTTTCGCGCCGGTTAATCTGTGGAGTTTCTGTTGGGCGTGCATTTCCGTTTGTCGGTCGTCGCCTGATCGTGGATCCAATCCGTCGCTTGCGCCGGGCTGATATTGTCGTGACGCCGGTCAAGCGTGCCGGCCGAGCGGTGAGAGATGGGACGCGGGCGATTGAGCGGACCATCAAAAAGCTCAATCCGTTCCAGTAGTATCTCCAGTAGTATCGGGCACCCAACAGCCCTATCGTCGCTTGACAGAAAATTCGCCGGCCAACCATACTGCCAAGATAGAGCAGCCTCAGATTGTGTGGCCATGGATATTCCGAATAGTGCTTCGCATTCGCCCATTGCAGAGCCATGCGCGTGGCAACGACTAAGCATTGGTGAAAGTACCGCCTGGACATGTGAGTTGGATGGCGCACAGCTGGACTATATAGCAACTGCTCTCGATGGATTTGCACAATCGAATCAACCTTGGGAAACGGCGGATCGAACAACACTGCCACTCACCGGCCTCGGCAATTTGTTTGCGCGTATTCGAGATGAACTCGAAGAAGGATCCGGACTTTTTCGTTTGCGCGGTCTTCCGGTTGAAAACTATTCGCTCGATCAGCTCAAGGCTTTCTATCTCAGTTTTGGCGATCACGTCGGCCAGCCGGTGTCTCAGTCGGTGATCGGCCAACGTCTGATGCACATCGAGGACAAGGGCGAAAAGTCGAAGGACTACGGCGTGCTCGACAAAGAAGGTTCTGATGAAGGCTTCCGCTCATCGCGCTCGCGGGCCCTCTCGACCGGTGGCCTTCGCTTTCATACGGACCGCTGCGATGTGGTTTCGCTTTTGTGCGTACGCCAGGCAAGGCAGGGCGGTCATTCCAAAATCGCCAGTGCCGTTGCGATCCATAACGCTATGCTGGAGCGCCGACCGGACCTCTTGAGTGAACTATTCTCGGCCTATCCGCGCAGCCGGTTTGGCGGGGAAGTCAGCGACGTTTCGGACTACTACATGTTGCCGGTGTTCAACCTGCTTGATAGCAAGTTCACGACGCACTACTCGCGGACTTATATCGAGGCATCACAGGAGAATGCCGATGTTCCGCAACTGCGTAACACGCAGAACGAAGCGCTCGATCTTCGGGCCGAGCTTGCTAATGAACTATGCTTTGAGATGACGTTGCAGCCCGGCGACATCCAGCTGCTCAATAACCATGTCATCTACCATGCGCGCGATCCGTACGTGGATGATGCCTCGACCGGCAATAAGCAACTGCTTCTATGGCTGTGGCTATCGATGCCGAACAGCAGGCCATTACCCGACAGCTACGGCGTGCTTTTCGGGCCGACGGAAGCAGGTGCGTTACGAGGTGGTATCTGGCCGCCCGGCAAGGCCTATCAGCTCCCTCTGGATTGAGCTCGATGTCCGAAACAGAAACGCATTATCGTGGCTGCCGGATATACAAAGGGCCTGATCATCGTGGCCGCACGCAATGGCTCGTCTCGGTGCCAACCCGATTGGGAAACATCGAGAAGGCCTGTAACTCGTTTGAAGACGGCAAGACAATGATCGATGAGCATCTGTCTTCTACAACTGGTAAAAGCAGCGATCTCACGGTCCCGTTTGCTCTCGTATTGCTGCTGGCGTTACTCGTTGCCGTTTTTCTGTTCTTCCAGCTTTGAACTCAAAGCAAAGAGGTCCAGCTTAAGCGCCGAGCCTCTACCTCTTTAGTTCTGCTAATTGATCAACACCGCATACTTGTCGAGCAATGGCAGAACGACGTCCGGGCCTTCTGACGGCAAGGGCATGATACCGCGGCTTGCGCCGAGATCCTTGTGCGCCTTGATATCATCTTCCTTTGCCGAACGGGCGTAGAACATGCTGAGCGCAACACTTGCCGGATCACGGCCAATGGCGTTGCAGGCATCCTTGATCTGGGCAAGGCCGCTTTCCACATTGTGAGCGCCACCCAACGGCAGCCATCCATCGCAGAACTCGGCAACGTGTGCCGCAGTCTTCGGGCCGACGGCACCACCCATTAGAATTGGCGGATGTGGTGTCTGAGTAGGTTTCGGCCAGGCCCAGCTCTTTTCGAACTTGATAAGTTCACCGTCATAGCTCACCTCATCGTCCGTCCAGAGCTTCTTCATCAGCATAATCTTCTCGCGCAACAGCTCGCGGCGCTGATTAAAGACAATGCCATGATTGCGCATTTCCTCCTTGCACCAGCCATAGCCAATGCCGAGTTCAAAACGGCCGCCCGAGATCATATCGAGGCTGGCGGCTTCCTTCGCCAACCAGATTGGATCGCGCTGTGCCACGAGCGTAATGCCGGTCCCAAGTCTGATTTTGCTTGTGACCGCGGCACAGGCCGCTAGCACTACGAACTGATCATGCGAGCGCCAATACATTTCCGGTAGCGGCGGAGCCCCCTTGCGCCCACCCCACGGGGTTTCGCGGCTCGTCGGGATGTGACTGTGCTCCGGAAACCAAAGCGACTCAAACCCGCGTGCTTCGACTTCCTTGGCCAGCTCGATAGGTTGGATCGACTTGTCCGTTGGAAAAATCATGATGCCAAGATCCATCGGCGCTCCTCCTGAAAATGCTTTCGCTGTTATTGTGATGGTCTGAGTGTAGCAGCGCGGGATCGAGAGTCGACCACAGTTCACGCAATCTCACGTAGGCGATTGAGCGTCCGCTCATCATAAAGTGGCTTGGCGTCGTTGGTGGCCGGCAGCCCCACCCGATTGTGCCAATAAACCGGCATACCGAGAGCGGATGCGCCTGGGACATCAGCAGCTGAACCTGCAACAAAGAGGGTGCGCTTCGGATTAGTGCCGAGTGCGGCCAATGTCCTGACATAAGGCTCACGGCGCGGCTTGTAGAAGCCCGCCTCTTCCGCCGTCATGACCACGTCGAAATTTCCATAGACCAGCCCAGCTGCTTGCCGGCCTAATTTGATCGAACAGTTGGTCACCACAGCGGTCTTACACCGCCCGGCCAACTCGGCAACGATATCTGACGCACCATCCCAGGGTGCGAGCTCTGACCAGCGCGCCGCGAGTTGCTCAGCGACGTTGTCGGCAAGGCCAGCTGCAACCGCCGCTTCGGCGACAATGCTCTCATAGGCTCTATATTCCCCTGCGCCATATGTGAGACGCAAATATTCCCAACGCCAGCGCATACCGTCAGCTTCTGACCCGGCGACATCGTTCCATAGCGTCCAGGAATCGATCAGCGCGGTCAGCAGGTCGAACACGACGGCATCGTAGAGCTGCGATGCAGCTCCATTGTCTTCAGAAGCCTGTTTCCACATTAGCGCCGTCCTCAAGACTTGGAGTGTGCCCAATCCCAGTACAGCTCTCGTGCCTTGAACATCATCGGACCTGGTTGCATCTCGCGATCCTCCAGACGATTGACGGCGACGATCTTCGAGTTGTTGCCAGTCGAGAAGATCTCGTCGGCATCCATGAAGTCCGCCACCGACAATGTTGTTTCTTCAACGGTCACACCATCGGCGCGGAGCAGATCGATGGTGCGTTGCCGCGTGATTCCAGCAAGGAAAGTTCCATTCAACACCGGCGTCTTGACGATGCCGTCCTTGGCCATGAATAGGTTGGAGGTGCCGGCCTCGGCGACATTGCCCAACATGTCGAGCACAAGCGCATTATCGAACCCGCGCGACTTGGCTTCGACAACACAGCGCGCATTGTTGGGATACAGACAGCCAGATTTGGCGCTGGTCGGCATCGTCTCCGGCGTCGGACGGCGGAACGGCGACAGTGTGATCGAGAACCCCTTCGGCGGGTTCATCTTAGCAACATAGAGGCACAGCAGAAATCGCGTTGTCTCCGGATTGGGCGGCACCGACGACCCCGACATGCCGCCATCATCGGCCCAGTACATGGGACGAACATAGATGGCATCATCCGACTGAAACTTTTTGAGCCCGTCTTCGACCAACCCCATGATGGTCTCAACGGATTGCGTCGGGGCCAACCCGAGGGCGCGGGCTGACTGGTTGAGACGTTCGCAATGGCGATCAAGATCCGGGGTAACGCCTTCGAACGCGCGAGCGCCATTGAAGACGGATGAGCCCAGCCAGAACGCGTGCGTGCGCGGACCGGCCACCAGCACGTTGCCGTTGTGCCAGTCGCCATCAAGATAAGTCCAGGTTTCTGACTGGTTTGCCATGATCGTCTCCAGTTCGGTTGTGCCTTTAATCGCGGTTGAAATGTCTACCACGCCGCACTAGGTCGGCCTAAACTTCTCGCCGGCTGTGACCCAGCGATCACGCTCCTGCGCAATTCGCACAATTTTTGTCCGGAAATACCGAAGCCATTGAAGAGGTGCCGCCGAACCGGCCTGGCCCAGCTTTCGGTATTCGCATAACGCCCCGCATTCAGTTCGGCCTCACAGTTAACCTGGGATGATTTCGATTGTTTGGACCGGGGGAGCTGCGCCATGCGCCTTCACATATTGAGTGTGATCTTCGTCGCCTGTGCGATGCTGTCGTTTGGCGGGGTCGTAGCGCCTGAGCGGGCGATGGCGCAGGTAGGGTGCCCGGCGGCGGATGGGAACGTTAGCGCCAGCCGAGAGGTTCAGTACATTACTTTTAGAGCAGCCGATCGCTGTATCGCTCTACCTTTCAGCCATAACCCTTACACTTATCCTTTTAGCATGCCTTTCGACTTCATGCTGCATCTACCTGGGAATGGCGCGGTCAACGGTAGCGCCAACCCAGCCCAAGTTAACATGAAAAATGCATCGGGTGTTCCATTGGATGTCACAATGATTGCTTGTGATGGTGCAACAGTAGGTAAAATTACCGCCCCCGTTAGCTCCTTAGGAGTCGGAGAGATTGGCCAAATATTACTTGATGACCAAGAGTCTTGAGAACTCTACGTTTTCTGGGAGAATGACCCGAACGATGATGCCGATGATATATCACTTGCCGGAGGGACACTCACACGCGACGGCGAAGTCTACGAAATAACGACATTCACGCTTGCTGGTGGCCAGTTCGGCGGAACGGCTGCCACGACCATAGGTCCGGCCATCGACGTGCAGCGCAATAACGTCTCGTTTAGCGACGGCGACATCGATGCCCTGGGCGCACAGACGGTGGGAATGTCGGTCACGGAAACCTACACGATTTGTAATACCGGTACTGTTGAACTGACTGGCTTCAACGTCGGATTTGCCAACCCCAGCAACTTGGTGGACCCGGGTGGATCGAACCCGTAGGTCGTGCCGGTGGATGTAACCGGTGGTTCAGATTTGGGGACCAGTCGAGCCCTGGCCATTGGCGAATGTCTCGATGTCAGCGCCACATTNACGCCGGATGATGCGACGGATTTCAGCTTCGAACTCAANGTCAGTAACTCCACCACACCGAATGAAACCCTTAACATCATCGCCAACGGCTCGGATAGCACTGTCTCGGGCACCAGCGCTTCGCAGGTGATTGCACGAACGCAGCGCATCATNTCGAATTTCATGGGCCGGCGCGCGGCGCAGATTGTCGGCAAGGAGCCGGATCTGACCAAGCGGCTCAGTGACGGCGGCAACGGCAGCAGCGCCAATGGTCCGGTCAGTGTGACCGGCAAGGGCACGGTGAACAACAATAACCTCGCGTTCCCCACCAGCCTGCGCCAGGTCATCGGCAGCACGCAACTCGCTAAACAAAAGCGCATCGGTGATGGCGGTTCCGGGATGGCGCTCGGTGCCAGACAAGAAGGCGGCAGCCTCAAGGANGGNCCCGTCTCAGACAGTGTCGCGCCCAAACCACGCAATGGGTTCGGGCTTTGGACCGAAGGCACCTGGGCGCGGGTCGATGATGACACCGCCAAGAGTGATTTCGGGCTGCTCTATGTCGGCGCCNACTATCGTTTTCGCGACGGCCTTGTTGTCGGGGTGATTGCCCAGTTCGACCGAATGGATGAGGAAGANGACACCAATGACTTTGCGATCGAGGGCAAGGGCTGGATGGCCNGGCCTTATGTGGTCGCGCGNNTNGGCTCCAACCTGATCTTNGATGCCCGNGCNGCCTGGGGCAAGTCGGACAACGAGGTCAGTCCTTACAACNCCTATACCGACAGCTTCGACGGTCAGCGCCGGCTCGTGCGTGGCCGCCTGACCGGCGACTTCACGTTCGGCGCCGTGCACGTTGCGCCGCACATCGGTGTCATCTACTTCGAGGAACAGCAGAAAGCCTACATCGACAGCAACGGCTATGCGATCGGCGAGCAAACCGTCAAGCTCGGCCGCCTNACGTTCGGNCCGAAGGTCTCGACCTCGTTCACGCGCNCNGACGGCACCANCATCGCACCGTTCATTGCGATCCAGGGCATCTGGGATTTCAAGCGCACCGACCAGNTCGACATTGACACNGGCTTCGCGGTNACCGGCAGCGANNAATTCCGCGCCCGCACCGANGCAGGCCTGTCGATCCGACTGCCTCAAGGCGTGGCGATCACCGGCGAAGGCTTCTACGACGGCATCGGCGCCGACGGCTTCAACGCTTACGGCGGCAGCGTCAAGGTCGGCGTGCCGTTTTAGATGGTGCGTCCACAACAGGCCATTGCCTACAATTTGGTTTGAAATCGTCCAGAGCGCGCCGTTTCATCCNCTGGCGTACTCGCATGATCTTGTCGCCATTCAACTGACGTCATCTCTGGCTATCTATGGTTAAGCAGCATAGCCAGAAGGATGTCACCCATGGACAGAGCACCAGCACTTATTAAACGCGATCAATGGGCGCGCGAGCCCGACCAATGGGTCGGTCGATTTGAGGGTCTCAGCGTCGGCACCAATGTGACCGTCCTGTTCTATTCGACAGAGACAATCGGTGCCGGCCCTCCGCTACATGTGCACACCTACGATGAGCTCTTCATTATCCGTCAAGGCCGCGCGCGCTTTACGGTTGGCGAACAGACGTTCGAGGTAGAAGCTGGCGAGATTGTATTCGGGCCGGCAAATGTTCCGCACAAGTTTGAGAACATCGGGCCTAGTCGCCTTGAGACGACTGACATCCACCTTAGCGAAAAGTTCGCACAGACTGTCTTGGAGGATTAGAGCTTGGTGCGGGCGGTTACATCCAAGCGCAGACTTTGTTCACCCTGAAGCATTGACAGCTCACATCGTAACGGCCTTGATTGACCTCGTTGATGAGCATTGGCAAGCACGATTGCACCCGTGCTTTCACCAGTCGTATCGGAGGGCTTCAACATGGCCTCCTCGTCCACTACTGCATTTAATCATCCGGCGGTGGCAGGCATCCGCAATTGGTTCAGTCGACACCGCATCGATCGTAATTGAAACCCGTCACATCGAGGCCGTGACGTCGGCCTTGCAATGTTGGCCACAAAATTTGGACCAACTTGAGCGCGTTTCAATAACGAGATTCGATCTCTCGACAATTGGCGATGATATCGCTTGATGGCGTTCGGAACTCGATCGTGGGCGTGTTTTTGTGGCTTTCAAAGGCTTTCCGGTCGATGATTTCGACTTGGACGAACTCCGCCTGGTCTATCTTGGCCTTGGCTGTCACTTCGGCCGCCCGACATCGCAAAGCGCGATGGGTGACCTTGTCGGTGATGTTATCAACATCGGCGACAAAGATCGCAATGAAAGGGCTTATCGGAGCCGACGCAAGCTAATGCTGCACACCGATCGCTGCAATCACATTGGCATGTTGTGTATCAGGCCGGCGATGCGTGGAGGCGAGGGCAGCTACGGAAGTGCCTTGCACAAAGGAAAGAGTGGGATTGTCGTGCAGGGCGGCAGAGGCACTTACTATCAGCAAGGGGCAGCCTGAGACCCAACACCCCCCGGCACAACCTGGCTCATTGCACTTTATAATGAACTGCGCCATTTCTGGTGGGCAAAATATTCCGGAACAGTATCCAGGAGCCCGTATGCCGAGGCGCTTTGAAATATCATTCACCCAACAAGAGCCAATACCGGAGGCGGCAATTCAGCGGGCGACGGAGATCCTGAGTTCTGGCCGGCTGCATCGCTATAACGTGGTGCCAGGGGAGGTTTCCGAGGCAAAACTGCTGGAAGAAGAATACGCTGCTTGGCAGGTTGCGAAATTCTGCCTGGCGACGACTTCAGGCGGACAGGCGCTTCAGATTGCGCTTCGTGCTGTTGGTGTTCAGCCCGGATCCAAAGTGCTTGCAAATGCCTATACGCTTGCTCCTGTGCCGGGTGCCATTCACGCCACGGGTGGAGAGCCGGTCTTGGTTGAAATTGATAACAACTGGCACACGGATATCGCTGATCTCAGAGCCAAGGCTGCCGCAAGTGGCGCACGCTTCCTCATGCTATCGCATATGCGCGGCCACATCGCAGACATATAGGCCATCACCGCGGTTTGCGAAGACTTCGGCATATGCCTGATTGAAGACTGCGCGCATACAATGGGGGCACGTTGGAAAGGAACGCGCTCGGGAGACTTTGGACGCGTTGCCTGCTTTTCAACCCAGACATACAAGCACATCAACTCGGGTGAAGGCGGACTGCTGACGACGAATGACGCAGAACTGGCATCGCGTGCCGTCGTGACGTCGGGATTCTACATGAACTATGGAGCGCATGGCGCCATACCGGACGAAGAGGTTTTTCAGCAAACGCGTTTGGAGAGCCCTAATTGTTCTGCGCGGCTGGACAACTTGCGGGCAGCACTTATACGCGCACAGCTGCCAGGCCTTGATGACAATGTTCGCCGCTGGAATGAACGTTATTCTGTCCTGCAAGCCGGCTTGTCTGGTGTCGACGGATTGAGACTTCCAGATCGTGCGCAACATGAAGAGTTTGTCAGTTCCTCTATCTAGTTTCAAGCAAAGGCACTGGGACGCGCCAGTATCCCGGCTTTTATCACGGCTTGCGCTGATCGCGGTGTAGATATCAAGTGGTTTGGAGCGGATGAGCCGAAAGCCTTTACCAGTCGCTTGGATTCCTGGACCTACATCAAGGACATCCCCGAGCTCCCGGCAACGCAGGAGACATTGGCGACAACCTGTGATCTGCGTGTTCCCTTAACCTTCAGCAAAGATGATTGCCAGGACATTGCAGAAATCATTGTCGAGGAATTCATTCAACTGAGAGACAAGTCGAGCCTGAACGCGAGCTGAGCGTTCGCTTACCAAGCATTTACAGCCATCCTGTAGGCTCTCTCCCTAGGTTTGGGTTGTAGAGTCACCATCTTGCTTGCTATTTTCGGTATCTCGGTCTTTGTCAGCACACTTGTTGGCGTACTGTGGTCGACGTCACGCCGTTGGCGCGCGCTTGCCGAGCACTACGCCTCCCCCGATGCGCGGTCTTCCGAAGTCCGTCACATGCAGAACGCTGTTTTGATTGGCTTGGGCAGCTTCAAATCACTTAAAGGCATCGTCTCAATCGGGGTCAATGACGCCGGCGTCTCCCTGCGGGTTATGCCACTGTTTTCGCTATTTCACGAACCACTCTTCATACCGCATAGCGACATCCAGGGTTGGTCGACGAGCTGGTATCTCGATGGGGAGTCGACGGAACTGCAGTTCCGCTCCACGCCAGACATAAAGATGGTGGTTCCGACAGAAACAGCCGAATGGATTGAAGGCTACGCCGGACACCAAATGGTACTTAAGAGCATCGAACCACCCACCGGAAAGGCTGGTCAAGGTTGGCGACTGCTTCTACTCGTTCACGCTAGCATGGCTCTCATGATGCTTGGCTGGCTTGCACACATGTTCCTGTTTCAAGCCTTCATTTGATCATCGTTGCTGCTGTCGGTTGCAGCAAACTGCGGTGTGGTCAAGTTTTGCTCGCGTGTCTATCGTTGCTCACTATGGGCAAGGCGATTCGCGAAACAGATTTATACGAACCGGTGAAACAGCTGCTTGAAGGCCAAGGCTACGAGGTCAAGGGCGAGGTTGGCTCTGCCGATATTGTCGGATGTCACGATGTTGATAGCATGGTGGTTGTCGAACTCAAAACCAGCTTTTCACTGTCGCTTTTTCATCAAGCAATCGAGCGTCTCGCATTGACAGACAATGTGTATGTTGCTGTTCCACGCGGCAGCGGCCGTGCGTTTCTCAAAGCTCTGAAGAGCAATACCGGTCTCTGTCGAAGGCTCGGTATTGGGCTGATTACCGTTCGGCTTAGCGATGGCTTTGTGCAAATCCACTTGGACCCCGGCCCTTACAAGCCGCGCCAGTCGAAAGCAAAACAGTCACGGTTACTGCGCGAGTTTGCGAAACGCGTTGGTGACCCCAATGCCGGAGGTGCGACGCGAAGCGGTCTAATGACGGCCTATCGGCAGGACGCGTTACGGTGCCTGCAGGTTCTGCATTCGAATGGACCTACAAAGGCTGCAGAGGTTGCGAAAGCAAGCACGGTTGAGCGAGCAAGACGGATTATGGCTGACAATCATTACGGCTGGTTCGAGCGCGTGGACACCGGCGTTTATGGTCTGACACCAAACGGTATCGAGGCCATTGATAGCTATGCTGGAGAACTGCAGCGCCTTGCCAAGAAGGCTTAGAGCAGCTCGCGAGTTTTACAGACTGGCCGTCAAGCAGCTGCAGTGCGCGTCGGGGCTGCGGCGAGTGCCGTTGAGCGAATAGAAACTCTTACTCGGTTACGGCCACTGTTCTTGGCCTCATAGAGAGCTTCGTCGGCACGGCACAATCCATCTTCGTAACGAGCGTCTCTTTCGTCGATCTGAGCGACACCAACACTTGTCGTTGTTCGAATTACAGTGTCATCCCAGGCAAACTCACGTTCCTCAATTATCTCACGGATACGTTCCGCCGTCGAATAAGCTCCACCGAGACTGGTGTCTGGCAGCAAGACAGCAAACTCTTCCCCACCATATCGGCACGCACGGTCTTGTCCACGAAGTTCCTTTGCAATAAAGATTGATACCTCGCGCAGGATTTCATCGCCCGCTGCATGACCGTACGTATCATTGATACTCTTGAAGCGGTCGATGTCGATAAGTAGGACGGCTAAAAGACGCCGGTTTCTCTGGGCAGATGCTTGCAGGTCTTCCATCTGGGCTAGGAACCCCCTGCGGTTCTCCAAGCCGGTTAGATGATCCGTCGACGATAGACGCCGCAGCTCAGCTTCACGCTGCCTCAATTGCGTAATGTCAATACGGACACCGACAATGCCACCGTCGCATGTTCGCCTCTCCTCGACCTTGACCCATCGACCATCTTCGAGTTGCATCTCGATCGAGTCCTAAGGATACCGATGTCTCTTGAGACGCTCGCTAACCCACTCGTCTTCGCGCCCTATTGCTTCGGCTTACTGGCCGCGTGCAACACCTCCACGAATGATCTCTTCGAAGGTATTGCCAACCCGGATCAAGTCGGCGCTCTGGGGGTACATCTTGTAATACTGGCTGTTGAAAATTTGCAGCCGGTCATCGCTGTCGTAGTAAGCAAAACCATCGGGTATGGCCTCGATCGCATCCGAGAATCGCCGTTGCACTTCGAGCAACTCAGTCTCAGCCTTTTGCTGGGTCGACACATCTATTACGAGGGCAACAACTCCGTTCACAGATCCATCGGCATTGATATCAGGCACATAGGAAATTTCGACGTGTCTCTGGACACCGTCAGGGTAAGTCACTCTACTGCGTTTCTTGACAGTCGTTCCATCAAGCGCTGATTTCAGCAAAGGACGGATGACTTCAGCTGCCGCTTCGCCGAGAACATCTTCGATCTTCGCGCCGATGAGCTCCTGACGAGTCAAATTATACCATTGTTCGCCCGTCGCATTGATAAACCGAATGACCTCGTCGTGGTCCAGATAGATGACCAAACCTGGAAGTGAGTTGGCAATCAGGTTGAGGAGTTACTCGTTTTCAAAGACTTCGGAGCGCTCTTCTTCTCGCCTTGTCACATCGCGAATGGCACCGAGAAAGCCTAATAGCTCGCCGCTGTTACCGAGCACTGATGTGCCAATTGTTTCACCGATGAAGGTTTTGTCGTCTTTGGTCCGATAACGCACATTGTAAGGTTTGGATTTTTCTTCGGCCGACAGGTTGAATCGTTCGCGCCCCTGCGCCTCAAGTTCAGACTGGCTCTCGTAAAGTACCGCCGTCGATTGACCAATAAGGTCTTCGGCATCATGCCCAAAAACCGACGTCGCACCGAAGTTGCAAACTCTGATCTTGCGATCTTGATCTGCGATAAGCATGGCATCGGACATGCTGTGGAAGACACCTTCATAGAGGTCCGCCCGCTTCTGTTCTTCGATGACTCTCTCTTGAAGACGCGCATTCTCTAGCAGCAATGCTGCAACCAGATCGCTTTCACCCAATGGGTCGGCTCGGTCGGTATCCGTCGCCGGTTCGTTGCTCGTTAAGTGGTCCACTGCGCCAGCTCCCTAACGGTCGCTCTGCCTGACTGAAACGCCCATGCCTAAATCCCCTCAACGACCAACAAGCACGCAAACCAAATTTCTTAACACCTCGCCAGAAAACATCTCGACGCCGCGCTGCTGTGCGCTGGAAAAACGGGTGAGCATTCAAGCTACAACCTCTGAATTTATAATTGGTTATCTTCAATCAATGATTGCAAATTATCGATAAGACAGAAGTCAGAACGCAACCATTGCGGGTTTACAAACTAAACTTTGACTTGCTCGACTTGCACTGCAATCGCGCAACGAACAATCCACACCGGTTGTATCCGCGACTTCAGATCAGTTCACGAGACGAAGGGCGCTCATCTTGCATGGCGCAAGCCTCACGATGTTCTTTTCTGCGGCGATCAGTTCGTCGATGTCATTGCCGGGAACAGGGCGGCTATAGAGGAATCCTTGCACCTCATCACAGCCTTCACGCATAAGGGTTTCAGCCTCGCGTTCCGTCTCGACCCCCTCGGCATTAATCGTCATGCCTAGCGCCTTACCCATTCCGACGATCGCCCTTACAATCGTGATGGCATCTTTGTCTTGGTCGATGTTGGTTACAAAGGAACGGTCGATCTTGAGTTTGTCGAACCTGAACTTTCTCAGGTAGCCCAAACTCGAGTAGCCCGTTCCGAAATCATCCATCGCAAGTCTAATACCGAGCGACTTGAGTTGCTCGAGTGTGGTCAATGTTCGTCCAGTATTGACGAGCAGTACATCTTCCGTGATTTCAAGTTCCAGGCGTTCCGGTGGCAGTCCCGTTTAAGCTAATGCCGAGTTCACCATCTCGACCATGTCATCACGCTCGAACATTGTCGGGGGAACATTGACGGCTATCTTCAGCTCAGGCCATCTCTTACCAGCAGCACAAGCTGTCCTGAATATCCATCGGGTCAATGGTGACATCAGGGGCATGGTTTCAGCAATCGACACAAACACGTTCGATGGAATGAGGCCGCGTTCCGGATGGTGCCACCGCAATAGGGCCTCCACGCCAAGCATCTGCCCACAGGATGGATCTATCTGTGGCTGATAGTGCAATACAAACTGCTCTTCCCGAAGCGCTACAATCAGATCGCTTTCGAGTTGCTTGCGTGCGCGCAGTTCCTGGTCCAGGTCTTCGTGAAAGAAGTGATATATCCCCCGTCGTACCGACTTCGACTTATAGATTGCCATGTCGGCATTCTTGAGGAGTTGATCTGGAGCCACCGGATTATTCTGGCTGTGGATGGCCATTCCAATACTGGCGCCAATGAACGTGGTCTTCCCCTCGAGCTCGAATGGCTCACTGAGCGTGGCGATCAATCGTGCAGCTAGAGTTGCAGCATCCTTCGGTGTGGCTTCATTTGTCTGAATGAGAGCGAATTCATCGCCCCCCATTCGAGCAAGCGTATCGCCTTTGCGTATGCAATCGCGCATACGTTCAGCTGCCTGGCGCAACAGCGTGTCACCTGCGGCATGACCCAACGTGTCATTCACTGCCTTGAAGTGATCAAGGTCGATACAATGGATAATAACAGTCTGTGATGGGCACTCCACGTCTTCGATCACTCTGCTCAACTGCTCCAAGAATGTTGGGCGATTGGGCAAACCGGTCAATGCATCATAACTAGCCAGGTAGTTTATGCGGCGCCACGATTTCTCAAGCATCCGCAACGGAAACTGGCTTAAGAACCAAAATATGGCGAAACCGGCAGTCGTCGACATGAGAGCGACGAGCTTCGTAATACTCAGCGCGCTGTCGAGCGAATAGATGACTTCGAGCTCAGCGACGGGTTGCTCTTGATCCATCAATTGTTGGCGCACTGTGATCGTCGGCCACGCCAACTCGCTTACCAGGCCAGGAGAGCTTTCAATCAGTTTGCCATTGAGCTGCTTAACGCGACGCACCTCCACCTTATGATCGGCAATACCTCTCGATAGCAAGTCCTGGATGGCCTCACTGTCGAACGTCCAAATCATGGGATTGAGATTGATCATGCGCTGCAGCGGCTGCGCGAGGATGGAGGTTTGAGCCTTGAGTACCGTATCGTGATAATTGTAAGCGAAGAAGAAATGAATGCCTGGGATCCCGAGCGATATTGCCAAGGCTGCGACCAGGGCCATGTATCTAGCGGCTTGGACGATACTGTTGTCGGAGTTTTGCACGGTCAGCGGCTGCTTTCTCAATTCGCCTTGACGGCGGTAAGGTGACCATGCGTTGTCAGAATTTCCTGACCGACATCAGAATTAAGAAATTCGATGAAAGCTTTGATGTCCGGCGATGGGTCTGATGACACGACATAGTGTAATCGCTTTGCAAATGGATAAGACTTGGCTGCAAGCGTAGCTGGCGTTCCGGAAACACCATTGAACGACAGCGGTTTCAACTTCCGTTTTTCTGTGAGAATTTGAGCTAGAGTCGTCATGCCAAATGAGCCAGGAATGCTCTCAAGCGCACTCGCATTTTCCTGGTCATTCATCGTAACGAGAAGCTGCCTGCGCTTCAGTGCATAACGCACAGCTTTGTCCATGTCGTCAGAGAGACCACAAAGCAATTTGTTGTTGCTCGCGCGATGGGGCCGCATGACCAGCCTCATACGAGCACCATCGGGCCAGCCGTTATCACCCAGAAAGATTGCAGTGAGTTGATCTGCGTTTATGTCTTCTGCGGTTGTATCGATACTGGTCGCAAAGACGCGCGGTGTTTGCGCGTATTCAATCGCTTCGAACTGGCTACTTGGCTCTTTCAGATGCAGCGGCCGTGTTGTAACCGCGAGATCAATCTTACCTGCCTTGATAGCACGAATACCACCCGCAGACCCGAGACTTGGTCTGATTGAGATTACAACATCGCGATTGGCATCCATGAACTTCTCGGCGAGCATGCGCATGCCGCCCAAGGCACCACCGGTGCCGCCAATGACAAATATTCGAGTGCTCCCTCCGGACGCGGTAGGAACCCAACTCACCAAAGCAATGAGTGAAGCCGCGAGTGCAACAACCGGCACGATCCAGAAACGGCGGAAACAGAGCACCAATAATTCCCCCCAGACCTGCAGCCGCCCGAGAGAGTGGCATTGGGCCTGATCAAAACACGCAATACGAATTCCTCCTTAATACAATCCATGCGTGCATAAACACTTAAATAACCCCGATTAAGTTGCACTCATTTTAATCAGCAAGCTTTTCAATATTCTTGAATTTGTTGAATGACAGCTTCCTGCGGTCCGCGTCTGGTTCGCCATTTACGCTAGGTCTTGCGCGCGCAGGCCCAAGCTGAGTTAGACGCGCCTCACGCGTCCAACTCACCGCAATCGCACTTGCACTAGCAGGAGTGCATACCGTCATTGCCACTAAGCCTGTAAGTCGCCTACGCGACCTCGAACAGACCGGCTGCACCCATACCGCCACCGACACACATCGTGACAACAACATGCTTCGCACCACGGCGCTTGCCTTCGATCAGTGCGTGCCCGACAAGGCGTGCACCTGACATACCGTAAGGATGGCCGACAGAAATTGCTCCGCCGTTGACGTTAAGATTTTCGTTAGGAATGCCCAACTGATCACGACAGTATAGGACCTGCACCGCGAAAGCTTCGTTGAGTTCCCAAAGCCCGATGTCATCCATCTTCAGGCCGTGTTTCTCAAGAAGCTTAGGCACGGCAAACACCGGACCGATGCCCATCTCATCCGGATTGCAGCCGGCTGCCACCATACCTTTGTAGATGCCGAGTGGTTGCAGGCCGCGCTTTTCAGCTTCCTTAGCCTCCATCACGACAGATGCCGATGCGCCATCAGATAACTGCGAGGCGTTCCCCGCCGTGATGTGCTTGCCTTCCTTAATCACCATTCCGTCCTTAAAGACGGGGTTGAGACCGGAAAGAGCCTCCAAGGTGGTTGAAGGACGATTGCCTTCATCTTTCTCTAAGGTAACCTCACGTTCGGAAATTTCTTGGGTCTCTTTATCCTGCACCAGCATTGTCGACTTGAGCGGTACGATCTCGTCGTCAAACTTACCGGCCTGCTGCGCGATTGCTGTGCGTTGCTGCGATTGGAACGCGAACTCATCCTGAGCTTCACGCGTGACACCGTAGCGCTCACCGACCGTCTCAGCCGTTTCCAACATAGACATATAGACAGCGGGTACGTGCTCATTGAGCCAGTCATCTTGCGAGCGGTAAGCATTGCGATGCTCGTTCTGTACCAATGAAATCGACTCAAGACCGCCACCGATGGTGACCTGCATGCCGTCATGAACGACCTGCTTGGCGGCCGTAGCGATCGCCATCATGCCTGAAGCGCACTGCCGATCGATCGACATGCCGGCCACAGTGTCTGGCAGGCTCGCACGCAATGCTGATTGCCTTCCAATGTTGTAGCCGGTCGAGCCCTGCTGCAGCGCTGCACCAATGATAACGTCTTCAACTTCGGCTGGATCAATCTTCGCACGTTCGACCGCTGACTTTATCGCATGTCCGCCGAGTTCCTGTGCTGAGGTGTTGTTGAACGCACCTCGGTAGGCCTTTCCAATCGGTGTGCGTGCAGTAGAGACGATAACAGCTTGGCGCATGGGGTTCCTCGTTTGCTCTTTTGTTTCTCATTCATTCGTGATTGGCCCTGACTATAGCCGCTGCTGCGCCCGTGTCATCAAGTGTCTGCATACTTCTCAATAATGTCTTTCCACTTGATCGCATCTTCAGCCTGCTTGACCTTAGCCGGCATCCCCGCCATTGGTGAAACGGCGACAAGCACGCGCTTGACGCCCAGTGCCGCGAGACGTGGTAGGTCTTCGAGGTCGTCAGGTATGCTGACAGAGAACTCGATTGCCTCTGGATCACGGCCGTTCTCGACGGCGGTATCACGCACAATCTTGAATAGCTCCTCTGGCGCCCCACGCGCCGGAAAATAGCCATCCCCCAATCGACCTGCACGGCGTGCTGCGACCTTGGAGTCACCTCCAACAATAATCGGTACGGATTTGTTGGGCGGTTGAGGCCTGCAGTAGGTGTCCTTGATGTTGACGAACTCACCCTGGTAGTTCGCGGCATCCGCGCTCCACAACTCACGCATGGCTGCAACATACTCGTCTGCGCGACGCCCGCGTTTTTCGAACGGCACACCTAAGGTTGAGAACTCTTCCTCGAGCCAACCAACGCCAATACCCAGCATCACGCGTCCGGCCGACATGTAATCGAGCGTGGCCACTTGCTTGGCTGTGATCACCGGGTTGTGCTGCGGCAGGATCAGCACTCCTGTTGCGAGTTTGATTTTGGATGTTACGGCCGCTGCATAAGTCATCCAGATTAGGGGATCGGGCAAAGGTATGTCGTAGCGCCCTCCGGCCATCCGGCCGTCCTCGGAATAAGGGTAGCGAGATGCATAGTTGGCTGGGACAACCGTGTGTTCGACAGTCCAGAGAGATTCAAAGCCAGCTTCCTCACCGGCCTGTGCCAGCGCGACTGCCTCTTTTGGATCAACAAAGCGGCCCGTATTGCAGTATCTGAGACCAAACTTCATGGGCTACTCTCCTCAATCACCTCGACGTCGCGCTTTTGAATGAATTGATTTCAGATGATCAACCACCGCCCTGCCGAGGAGGCAAAGTTATGCCCATCGCTTTCGCAGCCCGAGCTGCAAAGGCCTCAGTTTGCTCGAACGCCTGTTGCAATGGGAGTTGGCCATCCGCAGCTGAGAGCTGCTCAAACTGTGCTGCCACCGCCTCTGGTGAGTTTTCGTCGGCACTCAGATATATACCGGGTGTTTCGTAGACCATGGTGCGTGCAAAGCAACCAGCACCCGCTGCCAGGATGCAGCGCGATGGACCATCTTCTGAAACAAGATAGAGAACGCCCGGTGTGATGGATTCTGGTTTGAGAACTTCCAGCATCTCAGGTGGCATCAACTCTTCCGTCATGCGGGTTGCAGCCGTTGGAGCCAGTGTGTTGACGCGGATGTCGTACTTCGCGCCTTCCAGGTGAAGCACATTCATCAGGCCCATCATTGCGGCCTTGGCAGCCCCGTAGTTTGACTGACCGAAGTTGCCGTAAAGGCCGGAAGACGAGCTGGTGAAGACGATCCGGCCATAGCTTTGCTGGCGCATGATTTCCCAGACAGCCTTGGTGCAGGTGACGGTACCCATCAAATGGACATCGACCACATTCTGGAAGTCTTCCAACGTCATCTTGGCAAATGTTTTGTCTCGCAGAATGCCCGCGTTGTTAATAAGAATATCGACCCGGCCCCATTTCGACATGGCTTGGCTGACCATGTCTTCGACACCCGCTGCATCCGTGACGCTTGTGCCGTGCGCGATCGCCTCGCCACCGGCAGCGATAATCTCGTTGGCGACCTCTTCGGCAGGTGTTTGCGATGCGCCCGTGCCGTCGCGTGCCACACCGAGATCGTTGACAACCACTTTGGCGCCGCGTGCTGCCAGCCCCATGGCATGCGAACGACCCAAACCTGTTCCAGCGCCAGTGACAATTGCTACTCTGTTATCAAAACGGATGCTCATTTCTATTCCCCATAGTAGACGCGTGTCAGCCATTCGGCGGCGATCGCCGGCTTATGCGCCCCCTCAATTTCAACGGCAACGTTGCATTTCATCGTGAGTTCCCCTGGCGCGCGCTCCTCAGCTTCCGCCAGAATGAAGCGACCACGGACGCGCGCGCCGCTGCGAACCGGAGTAATGAAACGCAATTTATCGAAGCCGTAATTGACGCTCATCGTTGTCCCGATGACACCCGGCACGGCATCGGAGGACATCTTTGCCATCAACGACAGCACGAGGAACCCGTGAGCAATCGTGCCTCCGAACGGGCTTTCCGCCTTCGCACGCTCCTGGTCGATATGGATAAACTGGTGATCGAGAGTTGTGTCGGCAAATGTGTTGATCATCTCCTGGCTAATCGAGATCCAGTCTGAAACACCTAATTCCTCGCCGACCTTGGCCAACATGTCGGCTGGGCTGACATTGACCCTGCGCTCGCCTGTTGTGGTCCCGGCTTCTGCCATTGCACTCTCCCCCCAAGGTGAATTGCGGCTCAACGATTGGCATCTCGTGAGATTAAGCCTACCGCAGCCGCCTCTTTGCCCAAAGTCCTAGTTCGAAATCCGCCAAGAGGGAAGTGCCACCAATCGTATCGACTGCGACGGTCCGCATGCGGCTGGCTCTGGACGCAGCTTGTTTCAGAGCGTATGGCTGTCGCAACAATCACAACGCGTGGAGGAGACAAGATATGAAACTGGTGCGCTTTGGCGATGCCGGAGCTGAAAAGCCTGGCATTTTGGACGGCGACGGCAACATCCGCGACCTTTCCGGGCACATTTCGGATATCGGTCCCGAGGAAGTGACCCCGGCCGGCCTTGAGAAAATTGAAGGCATTGACGTTTCAGGGCTTCCAACAGCACCGGCAGGCGCTCGTATCGGTGCGCCGGTCACCGGAATGCGGAATTTCATCGCTGTTGGTCTGAACTACGAAGATCACGCCCGCGAAACTGGTGCGCCAATTCCGGAAGAGCCCATCCTGTTCAATAAACTCGCCAACTGCATCGTTGGGCCGAATGATAATGTGATCATGCCACGGGCTTCAAAGAAGCTCGATTGGGAGATCGAGATTGCTTTCGTCATTGGCAAGAAGACCCAATACGTGAGCGAAGCTGACGCCCTCTCTCACATTGCAGGTTACTGCATCTGCAATGACGTTTCTGAGCGTCACTTTCAGGCTGAACGCAGCGGCCAATGGATGAAGGGCAAGTCGTTCCAATCTTCAGGACCGCTCGGTCCGTGGCTGGTTACTCCAGATGAGATCGCCGATGTCCAGAACCTGGCCATGTCTCTCGATGTTAATGGCCAGCGCATGCAGACCGGCAATACTAACACGATGATTTTCTCGATCCAGCATCTCGTCCACTACATCTCTCAGTTCATGGTTTTAGAACCGGGCGATGTTGTTACGACGGGTACGCCGCCTGGCGTCGGTCTCGGCATGGACCCGCAGGTCTTTCTGAAGGTCGGCGATACGATGACGCTGGAAATTGAAGGCCTTGGCAGACAAGAGCAAAAGGTCGTCGAGCCACGGTAAGTCGTGCTGGCGATTCAGACTTAGATGGACCCAAAGAGAAGGGCGCGGTCTCGAGAGAGGCTGCGCCCTTTCTATTCGTAATGATCTCGGACTAGCAAAGTTTAGCGCGTTGCAATGTTTGGCAATTGACGGATGTTGTCCTGCTGTCCACTCATTTCATCGAGCACCCCACCCAGGCTGCTCCAAGCTGAGATCGTGTTGCGATCGGTATTCTTGAGAGCGTTGTCGAGGTTCTTGGCCACGTTGAACAATGATTGTTCGTTCGGACGTAGTTTGCCTTCCGCGTTGTCCGGCTCCATGTCATGCACGATACTATGCATCAGTCGCTCGACTGGCCCGCCCTGCAACAACATTATGACTGGCCGCAGTGACTGGATCTCCTCAAACGCAACATCCAGTTCGCGCTGTTCGCTCACTTCTCCGTTGGGAATATTGTACTTGAGATTGGCATAGACAGCTTCCAGCAGGTCGCGCGCTTTGCCGTCTTCCAAATCGATCTGGTTGCTCAGCGCATGATTATCTTCACGGAATCGCTTGAAGGCCTCACTTGCGGCAGCTGCTGCACCGAACACTTCGCCTTGAACGTCTGACAGCCTTGTCGGTTCAATCTCCAATGCCATCAGGAATGATTTCACGAACTCATCCCTGTTACGCGGGCGCGGCGGATCATTGGCAATCTGCTTCGGCTCGCTTGCAGACATAATGGCCTGGCTAGTGGCTTCCCTGGAATGGGTCTTCGTTGGCAAGGGTGCCGGCACAGAGCCTTTTCCGGACTGGGCTTGATCGTGACTGACCTGTAGCGACACCGGCCCTGGTTCTAGCGCAATGCGGGAACCGGCAGACATGTATCGGCTGCGCAGCGACGACAAGGTCTTGAAGAAATCGGCGTGAATGTAGAAATGGTTTTGCTCTTCGCCGGCACGCTTGACACGCTCATAAATTGCGCCAGCATTCAGAGCACCACGAACGGTCAACACATCATCCGGCTCTGAGATTTCCTGTAACTTTACCTCGGCCATGAACCCGTGCTGCTTAAGCATCGGATGCATGTGACTGAGCACCAGCTTGGCATTATCGCCAACGTGCGGAGCCAAAGCGTCGAGTACTGTACGTTCCAACTCGGCTAGCTGTGCAATGCCTTCATCTTTCTCGTAGGCACGTTTTGCAACAAGCGACAAGTACTCGAACAACTCGGACCGCACCTGATAGGCACGCTCATTCTGGTCGAGATGGCGGACTGCACCGATCGAACTGGCAGCATTCAGAACTTTCCGTAGTGCCGCACTATTCGAGTCATGATCTTCGATAATGATCTGACCGGTAAAGCCCCCCTGCGGTGTTATCGGCCGCAAGTAATCCAACACCAGCTTGGCGTTATCGAATGGTTGTGGCTGCAGAGCCGTATCAATGATTGCTTCCAATTGCTGCGCGCTGCGGCCCTTGTGGCTCGGGACATCCGACAATGGCGATCTGACGGCATTGGCACCAAATAGACCGGACATAAAGACAAGTGCGTCGATGGCGATGGCGATTGCCAAAGCAAGATACGCCAGCTTATTGCCGTCCTGGAACGCGTTTGAAGACACAACGAAGCGGTGTGTTTTGTCATCGCGATTGAGTTCCAGATAGTTGATCTGGGTTCTCAACTCGTCAGTATCGCGGCTTGGTAGGCCAGAGTCCTGCACACACTGTCGGGCAAACCGGAATAGTCCATCAGCGCCACCGGTCTTCGGCAACTTGTCGCCACCAATGCAGTTTGAAGCCAACACAGCGAGGCCGGCATTCAACGCGAACACACGCTCCGAAGCCTCAGAAGCTGTACCTGGATCACAATTGATGGACTGAGCCCGCGCCTTCAGTGTTGGCACCTCAGACATCGCGCCAAGCATCGTCGCGCACAATGCCTGTATTCTGGCGAGGCCAGGCTGGGTTGGATTTTGTCTGAACTTAAGCCTCGCAACTTCAAGCTGTCGCGGACCGTTGGTTGGATCGAACGATGGCTCGACCGTCTGATTGGACTGCTTCGCTAATTCAATCAAACGCTCTGCTGTGCTCGCCCGGCTCTTTAGCGTTGCGAGCTCGCCCTGGGCATTGGCCAGTTCTCGCTCACCATTGCTGACATCCGTCAGTGATTTGTCGAGACGCTGCTGATATTCCCTCAGCTGCAGGCCGAGGTTTCTTTTCTCTGCATTGAGGTTGCGCAGCTCGCGTGCGATCTCGCGGTATTTCGGGCCCTTGCCTTCTTTTGCCGTGACGCCGATACCACCAGCTTCAGCGTCGGCCTCAGCCTTCTTGGCAACGATCTCCCGGTCTTTCGCGAAGATCTTGGACTTCAGGTCCTCAATCACCGGCCTAAGTTGGTTTGCAACTTCGCGTGCGCGACCAATTTGTGATGTCAGCGTACCTGTTCTCTGAGTGAGCTGCACCTGCTGGCCTTCGACTGATGCTTTCTCACCCTGACGTTGAGCTACCAGCTTCTGGCGCTCGCGCATCTTGTTTTCGAAGAAATTTCGGATTGCATCCGGTGCCTGTCGGGCTTCGAAAACTAACCGATCAAGAGTTTTGTCGTATTCCTTCCAGCCATCCGCAACAAACAAACGATCGCGTTCTTCTATGCGCCGCCGGCTTGCCAGTCCACCGATGTCATTGACGACGCCGGCGACCTGGTTCTGCGCGCGCAACTCGGCAGCGCGAACACGTTCCTCTTTTGGAAAGATGGTTGAAAACAAGGAGTCAAATGAGAAAAATACAGACGTCGCCATGCACGCCAGGAACATGACCCACAGAACAGCGCTTCTGACCATCACACGAATGGCCTGCAAGTAATCGCCGACAATATCGCTACCGGCATTCAATAGCAGCGTTGCCGCAACCAGTATCACGATTGCACCGATCAACAGGCTGTTCGGCAGTAACATCCAGCTGTTTGATGCCCAATCCTGTTGAGCAAGCTGAGACGGCGCCGCCTGGTTGATGATCAACAGTGCCATCGCCGCAAACAACAAAAGACCAATTATTGTACCCACAATCGGCTGCATTGCCATTAGGGCCTGCTTGCTTGTTCGATCACCGGACTTGGCTACGGGGCGGAAGTTCATGCCACTGGCAAAGCTCTCGCCAATCAACCAGGCCACGATCAGCATGACACCCTGGATACCAAAGGTGATCATGAGGGACAGCACTGGCTCCTGCGTGAAGTTCCGCATGCCATCCCAAGTTGTCCAGCCGGAGGCCAGTGACAACACCAAGCCGGTTGCGCCAAGTAGTGCCAGCCGCCAGTTCGTAAATACTGTCTCGGTAAGTAATTCGCGGAGCTTTTGGCCAAGGCTGGATACGTAAATCAGGGCCAAAACAACGGAGACGATTGCAAATGTGACGAGCGATTGTCCTGACGGCAGTTGGATCCCAACTTCCTGACCTATCGCGACCAAGTCCATTCCCTGTCCTCCCGCGTCAAACTCGATAGCCGTTCACTTGATCGGAAGGCTGACAGTCTGACAAATTTGCGCCAATCGCACGGGTCGCAACGACTTTCAGGGGGCGCACCGCACTTATACTCCGGGTAGCACTATTCTGTGACCGTCCTTGGGCAGTAGACGTTATCCCACCCAGTCATCCACAGACACGATTGAGACGTCGCCAGAACGGCCATCTGCTCAATGAAAACAATACACTGATGTTCCGATAGAGAAACATTAAAATTCAGCCATATGCTCAAGGCGATACCGAAGTGATGCTGCGTAAACCGCCGATTCGGGGTCTAAGGTAGTTAAAAAAGGTTAAGTCTGCGTTTCAGAACTAAACAACGCGGCCACTCCAAGCCCGCCCAAGGCGCCCTGTGTCGCAACGGCATGGGCCGGCTTGGTCTTGGAATTAGTGCGGATCAATTGGGAAAATAAGCGAACAACCAGCACCGCACCGGCAGCGCCAAACGGATGCCCGCGTGCAAGTGCGCCGCCTTCTGGATTAATTGCTGTCTCGTCAAATCCCAAGGCCTCGGCCAATGCGATGGCTTGGGCAGCGGACGTCTCACTGGTCTCAAGTACGGTTATCGTCGAGCGATCAAAGCCATTCAATCGCCTATAGAGCTTCTTGACACTTGCGATTGGCGCCGAAGATTCATCTCCCGGTGGCACTCCAACCGAGGCGCTCGCAATTAGCGAAAGGGCCGCTGTCTGTCCTAAATCTTGCCACTTCTGCTCTGATACCAACACGACAAAGGCCGCTCCATCATGCCAGGTGCATGTATTGGCCGGCGTCAACGTGCCGTTCTCTTCGAGGTATGGCTCTTCTTCCTGGAACTCAGCAAGTTCTGCGCTGGCTGTACTTTGATCGCGGGCCTCCTCGCGACGCGCTTTCATCGCAACGATCTCTTCGTCGAACCGCTTCGCCTTTCGCGCATCAACCGCCTTCTGCAGTGAACTGGCGGCAAATGCATCTTGCCTTGCGCGCGATATGTTCAGATCCTGTGCTAGTTTTTCGGTGCATTCCAGCGGGAATGGCAGATTGAGGCCGGCAGTCGAGAATGGATCAGGATGAATGAAGCGCGGCATCTGATGCACGTTCTTCGGACTGGCAATCCGCCACGGCGCGGTCGAAAGGCTTTCCGCCCCCTTAGCAACCACCACATCAGCATCGCCCTGAGCAATCAAACGGCTCGCTTGAATGATTGCAACCAGCCCCGATGCATCTTGCTGACCAATAGTTGTTGCATTTGCCGTCTCCGGCAGACCCGATGCCAAGGCAATCAAACGGGCCGGATTTCCGCCCGCCGTGGCATTACCAACTATAATCTCATCTACCTCGGATGCTGTGACATCGGCATCGGACAATGCAGCCGAAATTACGGGAGCGGCGAGAGCTTCAATCCGTCTTGTGCCATGGAGACCACCAATTCGGCCGAGTGCCGTCCGCCTCGCAGCTATGATGTAAGCCTTATTGGATTGCTGTAACGCCATACAAAACTCGTTCAGGCCTCGACTGGAAAACGCATTGGCTGTCCGATCTCCCAATTCAGCGCATTCGTAGACCAATTTTCTGCAGGGGATGGCGAGCATACTCCAAATATTGGCAAAATCGGGAGCGCAACCGGGCCTTGATGCGGTTTTACGATGGAGTGCCTATAATCCCACTTGACGTGAGCATGAATTGGTTCTGATTTCTCGATATGATGAAAAAGAGAACGATTGTGATCGAGATGTATAAATCCTCACTGACTTTTGCCGCCGTCGGCTTCGCCCTATTGTCGATTTCGCCGACGATAGTGTCAGCCAAGACCAATTGTCGAAATACAGGTAGCTTTCAGAAGTGGAAGGCAGATTTTCGTAAACAGTTACTCGCGGAAGGTGTTTCGAAATCTCTGATCCGCAAGGTTTATGATCCTGTCCGATTTGACCCGGCGATTATCAAACGCGATCGACGCCAAAGCTTCTTCTCGCTGTCTTTCGCAGAATTTTCCAAACGCCTCGTATCTTCCAACCGTCTGCGAACCGGGGCGAAGAAACTCAAACAGCGCGCAGCCTTGTTTCGCGCCGCTGAAAAGAAATATGGCGTTCCGGGTCCCGTGATCACGGCCTTCTGGGCACTGGAAAGTGACTTTGGAAAAGGTATCTCGAAGCAATACCCAGTGTTTAATTCGCTGGCGACTCTGGCTTACGATTGCAGACGGCCGGAGCTATTCAGCCGTGAACTCGCCTCCGCAATGAAGATTGTTGATCGTGGGTATTTGCCACTGAACCGGTTGGTCGGATCATGGGCAGGGGAATTGGGTCAAACTCAGTTCCTGCCTGATCATTATCTGAACCACGCTGTCGATGCCGACGGTGACGGCATTCGCAACATGATGGAATCAGACGCCGATATCATCTTCTCGACCGCAAATTTCATCAAGCATTTGGGCTGGCGTGCCGGCGAACCATGGCTGCAGGAAGTTCAGGTTCCGGGCAAAATGTCGTGGCAGGAGGCCGACCTGGCGATCTACCATCCGCGCGCGAAGTGGGACAGCTGGGGGGTACGGACAAGAAGTGGCAAGCGTCTCAAGGCCGATGGCATGCCGGCAGCATTGCTTCTGCCAATGGGCCGAAACGGACCCGCCTTCCTCGCTTATGAGAATTTCAAAATATATCCGCAGTGGAACCAATCTCTGAATTACGCCATCACCGCAGCCTATCTGGCGACGAGACTGACCGGTGCCCAGCGGTATCGGCCGGGCCGTGGCCAGGTTGAGGCGTTTGACTATAAGCGCATTAAAGAGGTCCAGCTTCTCCTCAATCGGCGGGGGTTCGATACCGGCGGCGTCGATGGCAAGCATGGTGCGAAAAGCCGGGCGGCCGTCAAAAAAGCACAGCTGCGCTACGGTCTACCAGCGGATTCCTACCCATCAAGTGCTCTGATGGACCGTTTGCGTCGTTGACATGTGAGTCATGTAAACTCACTGACATAAACAGGTTCAATTCAGAGAGGCAGGTCATGTCCGATCTTCGTAAACCGCGCCACAAGACGATAGCGGTTAATGTTGGCGGAGTGACAGTCGGTGGCGATGCACCGATTGTTGTTCAATCAATGACCAATACAGACACGGCAGATATCAACCGCACGGTTCAGCAGATTTCTGCTTTGGCCCGCGCGGGTTCTGAACTGGTACGTATCACAGTAGATCGGGACGAGGCCGCCAAAGCGGTTCCGCACATTCGGGAGCGCCTCGACAAGATCCAGGTCGACGTGCCGATCGTTGGCGACTTCCATTACATCGGCCACAAACTGCTCGCTGAGAACCCAGCCTGCGCGGAAGCTCTCGCCAAGTATCGCATCAACCCAGGCAACGTTGGGTTCAAAGCCAAGCGGGATACGCAGTTCTCGTCGATCATCGAGAAGGCGATGGAATATGGCAAACCCGTCCGGATTGGCGTGAACTGGGGGTCTTTGGATCAGGAACTGCTAACCCACCTCATGGACGAGAACGCGAAGGCTGACAATCCTCTGCCTGCGCGCACCGTGATGCATGAGGCTATCGTCCAATCGGCACTTCTTTCCGCTGAACGCGCCGAAGAGCTAGGGCTTGGTGCCGATCGCATTATTATTTCGGCGAAGGTTTCAGCGGTGCAGGATCTGGTCAGCGTTTACACGTTGTTAGCGTCACGCTCCAACTACGCCTTGCATCTCGGCCTGACTGAAGCCGGTATGGGCTCGAAGGGTATCGTCGCGTCATCTGCATCGATGGGCATTCTGCTACAACAGGGTATTGGTGATACCATCCGGTACTCACTGACACCGGAACCTGGTGGTGACCGCACCCAGGAAGTTCGCGCGGCGCAAGAACTTCTGCAGACAATGGATATAAGAGCCTTCGTTCCTGTTGTCACTGCATGTCCGGGCTGTGGTCGCACAACGTCCACGGTTTTCCAGGAACTGGCGAAGGATGTTCAGGAAATGATCCGCGAGCGTATGCCGGACTGGAAGTCGAAGTACCCCGGTGTTGAAGCACTGAACTTCGCCGTTATGGGCTGCATCGTAAACGGCCCTGGCGAGTCCAAGCACGCTGATATTGGCATTTCACTGCCCGGGACGGGTGAGCAACCGGCAGCGCCAATCTTTATCGACGGCGCAAAAGCGATGACTTTACGTGGGCCGAATATCGCCAACGAGTTTAAAGACATCGTTGAAGACTATATTGAGAAACGGTTCGGGTAGAGGCGCAATCTACCTCTCCCCAAGCGCACAACTTTGCCCACCCCATCCTTGATGATGCTTCGTGCCCGACTTCCCGCGCCCTGTCAGAGTGTGGTTCACTGATCCTCTGTGAAATCGAGCAAAATCACGCGGGGAAGGTGGCCACGATGACAAAGCAATTGCCGGCAGTTAGCTTGGTCGCTGTTCCTGGGCGACGCACGCAAACACTCGAAGTTGCACAAGAGCTGGAACGACGCGGCTTTGCAGGCATCTGGTCGCCAAGCATGTTCTCCAATCTGGCGTTCTGCCACGCGCTGACACACACGACATCGACCATTCCATTTGCAACTTCAATCGCGCCCATCTACGCAAGTACCGTTCTTGAATTCGCGCAGAGCGCCGCCTTCATGCACGAAGTCTCGGGTGGCCGTCTCAGTCTTGGCATCGGTGTTGCCCATGCACCGTCACATGTCCGCATGGGCGTCACACCTGGCAAACCTTTGGGCGACATTCGTGACTTTGTCGCTAGGTTCAAATCTCACGACAAACTTGGCGGGCTGCCGCCGATCATCCTGGCTACACTGCGCAAGAAGATGATCGCACTGGCTGGAGAAATTGGCGATGGACTGGTTTTTGCTAACGGAACCCGTTCACACATGGCTGACTCCCTGAGTGTCTTAAGCGAAGAGCAAAGAACTGGAGAGACCTTCCAAATTGCTAACATGATCCCGACTTGCATCAGTGATGACATCGAAGCTGCAAAGGCGGTCAATCGCAAAACACTCACACATTATGCGTTACTTCCCAACTATCGGAACTACTGGAAGGAAGCCGGCTTCGTTGAGGAAATGAATGCCATAGAAGTTGCTGCAGAAGAGAAGCGCTTTGACGACGTACCCAAGTATCTGACGGATGCATGGCTTTCTGAATGCACGCTGTTCGGACCAGCATCTCACGTCCGCGATGAGCTTGATGCTTGGCGTGAGGCCAGTATCAAGACACCTATCCTGGTGCCATCATCAGCAGCGGGCAATCAGATGAAAGCCATTGAGGAGTTGATGGCTGCGTTTGAATAGCGGCGCACAGGTCTATGATTGCCGATGTGCTGAGTGGATTGTTTGGCTTTGCCCTGGGGACAAGTAGACGGCGATCAATCGTCGACGGTCTTCGCTCTCAAGAAAAACAAGCATAGCAGGCCACCAACGAAGAATGCGCCTCCAGCTGACAAGAACAGAAGCGCATAGGAACCGGTGGCGTCCAGCATCCCGGGGATAAGCACACCGCCAATGGCTGCGCCAATGCCGTTTGCTACAATCGTTGTACGCATCATTGCTGGGGTCTGGGCAGCGCTGCCCAAATCTCGAGCGCGCGCTGCAATCATCGTCGATACACCCGGCTGAATACCGAATATGACTGTTGATGCAATGATCAAGGCGTAATCTGTTGCAAAGGCCGGTGCAGCAATCCCAAATGCCAATACAAAGTAGATCGTAGTGGTTGCAATGGCCGTCCCGACACTCCGCGCAAGCGCTGCGATCAGGATCGGTCCAAGAATTCCAAAGACCCCAATCGCGACCCAGTGCGCTCCGGCGACATCAATTCCCTGCCCTAGCCAACGTGCAATGTAGTCGAACCAGTATATGGTGTGCGGCACGAGACCTATTGAGAATAAGAAGCTCGCAGTCACAAGGCCTCGCCAGGCCAATGTGTTTGGCGGCCGTGAGTCTTCTTTGGATATGTGTTGCCGTTTATCTTGCGGCAGGATGCCAAGTGCCCAGTGAGAAACGGCTGCTGCAACAATTCCAGCGAGGGCGACGCCCCACCAAGCTTCGGCCAAACCCAGACGTAGCAGCATGGGTACGGCCGTGCCGCTGAATAGAATTCCGCAACCGACTCCAACAAAGACATAACTCGCAGCCTGTGGGCGGCGATCCTCCGGCGCATGCAACGTCATCAGTGCCAGGCTTTGAACCATCACGAAACCAGTCATCACGCCAATGACGAGCCGCCAAAAACCAAGCCAGAGTGGACCCAAGTTGATAGCCGATCCGATGAGGGCCGCCGCGGCAACCCACACGGCTATTGCCATCAAGCGGCGGAGTTCTCCGCGTTGTGCAACACCGACAGACAATAGAGCACCAACGAGATGACCGACCAGGTTGGCACCGCCGACGTAACCGGCAACAACAGTCGACATCAGACCCTGTTCAACCAGAGAAGGGATCATCGTCGAATAGGAAAAGCGGCCGAGCGCCATACAAAGGAACATGGCCGCGCCGCAACCGATGCCGATGCGTTGCCAGTCTGCGAGCCGCATCACTCTCAATCCCAGTCTGCCATGTCGACCAAAACGTCGGCTATAACTTGAGCAGCCGCGGCTACGTGTTCGGGCTCTGCGCTTTCCTGCTCATTGTGACTGATGCCCTTCCAGCAAGGGATAAAGACCATTGCGGTCGGGCATATTGAAACGAAATGACGTGCATCATGGCCCGCGCAGGAAATCATGCGACGCGAGGCAAACCCATGGCGGTTGGCAGAGGCTGCAATAAGATCGGTTACAGTGTCCGAGAACTTAAGTGGGTCAGCGCGCGAAACTTGACTAACACTTACGGTACACGGCCCCGCGTGTTGGTTTGCAACCACTTCGACCTGATCACCTAGCTCCTTCAAGACTTGTTTGGACGGGTGGCGGAAATCAATGAAGAAATTGACTTCGCCGGGTACAATTGACTTTGCACCTGGCAGTACTTCGAACTTACCAATTGTGAAGCGGGCAATATCGTCTTCGTCCCAGAATACCTCTCTGAGAGCGACAGCAATATCGGTTGCGGCAACGAAAGCGTCCTTGCGCCTTGATCTTGGCGTTGTCCCGGAATGTGCGTTCTCACCCGTTACTTTGACTTCGAACCGCCGATTGCCCTGAATGTCGGTTACGACACCGATCACTTCGCCAGCGTCTTCCAGAATGGTGCTTTGCTCGATATGAGCCTCAACAAAGCTAGCATAGGGTTGCCCGAGGGGCCGATGTTTTGCGTCTGGCAGAGCTGCGTGCAGTTTCTCGACACAACTGCGCATTGTGATGCCGTTGTCGTCCACACAATCGAGCATCTGGTCAAGATCCATCACACCAGTAAAAGCCCCTGAGCCGGACAGCCCCGGCATGAACCGGGCGCCCTCCTCATTGTTCCAGATAGGTACCTCGATCGGGCGCTTGGTTGGCACGCCTGCGTCTTCAAGTGCCTCCAGGGCTTCGAANGCTGTCAAGACGCCGAGCGGCCCGTCGAAGCGACCGGCATAAGGTTGGCTGTCGGTATGCGAACCGCTTGCAACTGGCGTGGCAGACGGATTACTCCCGGCACGGCATACAAACATGTTGCCCATCGCATCGAGCTCTACTGCGAAACTGCGTGCCGTCGCCCACTCAGCAATCTTAACGTGGGCTGCAATATCCTCATCAGTGAGGGCAGGGCGGTGCACACCGCCGGCAGCGGTCTTACCGATTTCNGATAGATCCATGTGTCGCTGCCAGACCCTTTCGGAATTGGTTTTGACATAACTTGCATTGGACATGGGCAGATCCTGTTGCGGATAACTTGGGTATTCGCGNGCGAATGCAGTGCGAGGCGAGCCGGACGAACGTATCCTCTTGCCAAATCAATGACCACCCCTTTAGACGCAGCTTTGGCATGATGCTGTAAGTTGAATAAGAGGCTGACACATGTTTCGCTCGATGCTGTTTGTTCCTGCTACCAACGAGAAGTTNAAAGCCAAGGCNGCCCAGCGTGGTGCCGACGCTATCATACTCGACCTGGAAGACAGCATTCCGCCGGCAGAGAAGNTNAACGCGCGTGCAGCACTCGCTGATGCAGTTCCGCAATGCCGAAGTGAAAAGGGGCAAGTCTGGGTTCGGGTCAACAGGCCGTTCAGNCTCTGCGTTGGCGACCTCGAAGCAGCGATCCGAGCCGGTGCCNATGGCATCATGCTACCCAAGACCGAGAGCAGCGAACATGTCCGGTTTATTGCTGAAGTGCTTGATGAAGTTGAGCGCGACATCGGCAAGACATCACAGACGCCACTGTTCTGCATTCTNGAAGACCCGCATGCCGTTCTGAATNCATCAACAATTGTTGGCTCGCATGACCGGATCAAGATTGCATCGACCGGTAGCGAGGANCTTGCGACGGCACTAGGCGCTGCACCATTGCCGGAAACGCTGAAGGTCGCCAAACAAATGGTGCATCTTGCGATCAAAGGGGCCGGTCGCTATTCGTTCGGGTTGTTTGGTACGGTTGCAAATTACTCTGACCACGAAGGCATTCGCGCGCTTGTCGCTGAAGCCAAGCTGCACGGCTTTGACGGTGCNACTTGCATCCACCCTGGTGTAGTTCCTCTACTGAACGAGGGTTTCAATGTCTCGGACCAGGAATTGGCTGAAGCCCAGCGCGTTATTGATGTATTTGACGAAGCCGAACGGCAGGGCAGCGCCTCAATCAGTCTGGATGGCAAGATGATCGACNTTCCTGTGGTTGACCGGGCACGGAANCTTGTCGAAAAGGCAAAACGCTGGCGTTAGAGCCCGATCGTTTCAGATGGAAGCGCTTGGCGCATCCACCTGAAACGTGAATCGGTCTCTAAACTTATTGAGTAGAGCAAGATTCTACGTTCCGGCCAACAAAGTGAGCAAGTCGAACGGTGNTTCCCTCCGGAACGATCTTGCTCTAGCTGGAAATCAGGTAACCGTTCTTTAGGAGATAGAGTACGGCAGAGACTGTTACCAGCGACAGCATCGTTGTGACGGCAATCGATGCTGAAAGTGTTCCTTGGGCACGCTCGTACTGCGCTGCAAATAAGAACGGGTTCGCACCAACCGGCANTGCTGCAAACAACACGGCTGTGGCAAACCAGACCGGCGGTAGTGGCCATACATAATGCGCCAGAAGAACTACGATCATCGGCATAAGCAGAAGCTTGAAGACCGTCATAACGATTAATGTTGGTGTCTGACCACGAAGGCTGAAAGTCGACAGTGTCATCCCCATAGCAAATAACGCCACCGGAACGGCGGCGCCCGCCAACAGGTCGATGAATCTCTCAGGCACGCCGCTGAGTTCCAATCCCGCGAAGCGACCNGATACGCCGGCGAGCGTTGCCAGGATAATCGGGTTGGTGAAGAGCCGAATAATAACCGGGCGCAAGGCCGCCAAGGAGAACCTGCGCTCACCAGCCAACGCGAACTCAATTTGCGTCACGGCAACCAACCACATGAGCGGGGTATCAATGGCAATGATGATAGCCGCGGAGATGGTCGACTCCGGACCAAAGGCAGACAGACTGAGCGGCAGACCCAGCATGACGGAATTTGAAAAGCTGGTCGCCATGGAGATCGGTGCTGCGTCGGCGGCGGGCCGGCGCAAGAGCGCGACGGTGAGGAGTGAGATTAACACCCAGATGATTGCGACGGTGCCAAAGTAGACGTAGATCATCGCCTCTGGTGCGGATGGCAGCTCATTGACTGAGAGAAAAGCGCGAAAGATCAGCGCCGGCATCGTAACCTTGAAAGCAAATGCCGGCAGACCAGCAATAGCGGCCTCGGGCAGGNAATTGAGCTTGGCGGCGACAAAACCAAGCAAGACCAGCCCGGCGACAGGCGCNACGATNAGGAGAATTTCATGCATNGAGTTGCCGCCCGCGCATTGTGGTTGTTTCGCCGAACTCTGGTTGTCAGACTGGCATGCCTGGCTCGGCCTCTCCAAGCACACCGACCACTGCGCCGCAGGCCACGGGAAAGGCGCAGCGTTGTACTTCAGAGACCAAGCCCGTTATTGTGCGCAGCAACTCAGGGATACTCAAATTGCGGAGANCTGGCATGAACATCGGTGTCTTACACCCAGGCAATATGGGCGTCTCGGTTGCGGCCAGCATTCGCCAAGGTGGGCATACCGTCTATTGGGCATCGGAAGGCCGCTCCGCCGATACAGCCGCGCGTGCGAAGGAGCATGGACTGACCGACGCCGGCTCGCTAAAAGGTGTTTGCGATGCCAGCGATATTGTCTTCAGCATTTGCCCACCGGAAGCTGCCAGCCAACTTGCATCAGATGTCAAAGCGGCTGGTTTCAGCGGNACGTTTGTCGATGCCAACGCGATTTCACCTGACCGTATGGAGAGTATCACCGCTGAGCTACAGCCAGCAGGAATAACAGTTGTAGATGGTGGCATCATCGGGCACCCAGCGTGGAAGCCGGGAACCACATGGCTTTATCTCTCGGGTTCTGCTGCCGCCTCTGTAGCGGGCATCGCAAGCTCNGGTCCCCTGCATACCGACGTCATCGGTGACAAGATCGGCAAGGCTTCAGCTTTGAAGATGTGTTACGCAGCGTTCTCGAAGGGGACGACGGCTTTGATCTGCGCCATTCTCGCGACAGCAGATGAACTCGGTGTCCGGGAAGAACTCAAAGGACACTGGGAGCATGATGATACGGGACTGTCGGAAAAGCGTGAGATGGCAATGCGTGGTGTCACAGCGAAGGCCTGGCGGTTCGTTGCTGAAATGAATGAGATCTCACAGACTTTTCAGAAGGCGGGGCTGCCAGGTGAGTTCCACGGTGCGGCTGCCAATGTCTATACGCGTCTCAGTCACTTGAAAGCCGGACCGCATCCGGGCGAGTTGGATGTCGTACTCAATGCTCTCAAGGGGCGCGCGCGCTAGAGCCCGATCGTTTCANATGGAAGCGCTTGGCGCATCCACCTGAAACGTGAANCNNTCTNTAAACTTNTTGAGTNGANCAAGATTCACGTTCCGGCNAACAAAGTAAGAAAGTCGAACGGTGTTTCCATCCGGAANGANCTTGTTNTAGNAATCGAGAGAAGCAGTTTTTCCTNCGCCTGCTAACACTTCATTAACGTTACTCGTCTANNGNTCGATTCAGTGACAGGTAGGCGTGTGTGGTATGACTGGCTTTTTGAAACTNCNNTTAATTCTGAGCTTGATCTTTTTCTTTTCATACACATTCTACGTTGAACCAAACGCGGCTGATGATCCTGCAGGCGCTGTCTCCAGATCCGCACAACGACTTGCAACCATCTGTGAGCGCAATCGCGAGGAGTGCGAGTTTGTCGGAGATGTCGGTGAGGGGATAGGCCAAGCCGTTGGACTTGGTTGGAAGCTCGCAACCGGGCAAGGCCGTCTCGTGTATGTGGCCAACAATGGCAGCTCATATGATAGCGGTGTATTGGGCCCTGCTGCCGAAGTTACACCGAATGACGGAAGCTTAACTTACAAGCTGCCACGGCTGCCAAAGCTCTTCGGCGACAACTAGTCCACTGGTGCCGATCACCGCTCAGAGGATGGCCACAGTTACCAGAACAACTACGCCCACGGCTACCGACCTGCTGATACGGGCCGCGATGTGACTGAGCGACAAAAGCCGAATACGTTAGGTTATCTTATTCACTCAACTCAAATTTTTGGCACGCACAAATCTCGCAATGATCACGACGGTTCTGGTTACCGGAACAGTAGTAGCACGATGGGTCCCCACCAACACGTCGGTGACAGCCATCACCGTCACTGATACTGCCTCTGACAGACCGCTCTCAGCGCGCGTGTCACTGTTGACCATTACTTCACAGAAGATAACCCCGTCGAGTATGTGGAACTAATTCCATGCCCTCGCGGGGCTTTTTCGTTAGCCTAGGACCGCTCAGCTGGAAATTCATGCGGCCTACTCCGCGACTTCCTAGCATGGAGCACCGAGCCCTACACTACATCAAATAATGACACACACGGACAACGCTTTCCGCGCGCGAGCTCTCCGAAAACATACAAACCGTATAAAAACTGTGTATTTTTGTCAATGTTTTTGAAGGCTAGATTAGCCTGCAGAATGACGGAGTTCTATTTATTGCGGATCAGGAGATTGCTGCACTGAAAGGACCGAAATCCAAGGGTTGCCCTTTTGGTTTTGCCCCATCACTTTGATCTCAATCCGTTGTTCTGGCCAAAACACGTCCTCAATCTTTTCACCGCTCAGAAACGGCTGAATGGTTTGGAAGCACGGCATCACGCGGACCAAATCGTCTCCATTCTCAACAGAGAGCCGCAATCCATGGCGTGATACTTTGCGGACCGTCGCCCAATAGCTTTGACCGACATTGAGTGACTTTGTTGTCTCGATATCACCAGTCTCAGTGACTGCTTGATCATGTTGCTCGGTTTGATCTGCGGGCGCTCTCTGTGCCGCCGGATTTATACTTGGCTGCGGTTCCAGGGAATTCTCGGGTTGCTTGCTCCAGCCAAACCACTTTGTTGGCTTCCGAAGTTTGCGCATCATCGCGCGGTCAATGACGATGTCGCCCCAAACGCTGCCGCTGATACCGTGCGGCCGACGCTTGTATCNAACGTGGATGACACGTTTNTTGAAGTGTGTTTGCAGNGCNCGAACAGCGGGGACGTAATCACTGTCCTCACCCAGCAACAGGGCAATGTCATACGTATNCNCNGACGCGTGGAGAAAGAGGTGACTGATCAGACCTGAGTCCACGCCTTTCTCGTTTGACTGGAGATCACCATCAGAGTTGCGTGACGGTGCGCCATCTTCGAATTTCAACGTGCGATCAAAAATATGGACGGCATAGCCCGGAANCAGTGCGACTTCGGTCTCAAGGAAACGACGCCGGCGATAGAAGTAGGCGTTGTCAGCCTTGTGCGCTTCACCGTGCATCGCCAACAGCTGATAGGGGATGTAGCTCTCATAGAGCTCAGCCCCCACAAAGCGAAGTTCTTCGCGCGCAACACCGATAATTTNCGGTAGTTCGTCAAGCAGTACGTTCGGCAAGGCCTGCCATGAGATTGCCGTCTCGCGCATCCGCCCGCGATTGTTCGCCTTCCAGTTCATTTCAAAGTTAGGGAGATCGATGAACAGGCGAACACGGATCGGCGCCTGACGTGCGACCGGAGTTGAATGTGGATCATCTACCGGAGCCGGGCTTCTTCTTCCGACATCATCATAGGCATNTATNCGACGCAACTCCGAGGCCATCTGGCGCGCCAANTGCCAAGCGCTCGGGTCATCCAGCTGCAATGCTCTACGCGAACGGAAAACGCTTCCCAGCAGATACCCAACGAACAGGGCTAGGAAACCTACACCGGCAGTCTGAAAAAGGGACAGCTCNAGCAATATGTTATAATTGAGCAAAAACCCTCACTANGCACGCTCTATTTATCTTGTTATTTCAACAANTTACAGCGTCGAGCACAAGTCAACCTAAGTGTTATGTGCGTCAGTCGACGCTGCATGTTGCAAAATCATCTCTATCAGCGAGCAGGAAGAATCGCGCGCTTGTCCTTCGACCCTGCAACACAGTGCGATTGTAGTCCGCTCGACGCTGCCGCGAAAACCTCTGCGCAGCAGCGTCTGCAGTGCTTACTCGTTCACCTGATGCACTTCGACAATATTACCGGCGGGATCGTAGAAGAAAACCTGGTGCCACTTGTCCATGAATGAGCTACCGAAGTCAGAAAACAGAATGCCTTGCTCGGTTAACCGCTTCTTGAAGGCTTCAATGTCGTCTGTACGAAAGGCAAGGTGACCGCGCTCCAACGGGTTGATCTGCTGACCGGTTCTGAAGCCTACACCAAGATCGGTTTGCGCATGGTGGAACTGAATGTTGCCATCGGTATGAAAGGCAACGCCACCATCGTAACCATCGTCGCTACGGACCCGATAGGCTTCCATTGATGGTTCCGGTTTCATGTCGAGGACGTCCTGGTAGAACTTATCCATACCAGGCACATCGCTGGTGCATAGATTGACGTGATGAAACTCGATCTTCATGCCTCACTCCCTGTTTCGACGCCTTGGTAAACCGGCGTTCCAATATTTTTNACAGCGTACTACGNTGCAGGAAAATACGTAACACGGGAAGGAAATGATATGCGTCTCAAAGACAAAATCGCAATTGTGACAGGCGCAGCTTCCGGGATGGGTGCTGCGACAGCGAGACTGTTTGCCAAGGAAGGGGCAAGTGTCGTCCTCACGGACATACTTGAANNTGAGGGACCTGGCGTTGTTGCCGAGATCGAAGCNNNCGGCGGCACCGCAATGTTTCTCACACATGATATCAGCGACGAGGCACAGTGGAATGCGGTGGTTGATGCGGCCGTCAACGCTTACGGTCGCGTTGATNTCCTGATCAACAATGCCGGTGTNAGTGGCTCCGATCCAGATCTTCTCAGCCGCGACGTCTGGGACCGCCAGATGAACATCAACGCAACCGGTACATTTCTCGGTTTGCGCACCGTTATTCCGGTGATGCAGAAGAAGGGCGGTGGTTCGGTGGTCAACATCTCGTCGATTTCAGGCGTGACGGGCCAGACATTCGTGCACATGGGCTATAACGCATCGAAGGGTGCTCTGCGAACCATGACGAAGGCGGCAGCCGTGCANTTCGCGAAGGATGGTATCAGAGTCAATTCTGTACATCCGGGCTTGATGCCGGCCATGCGAACATCGAAGCTCACGGCTGATCCTGAAATTCGTGACAAGATGCTCAGCGCCGTCCCGATGCGTCGNGCCGGAGCCATCGATGAAGTCGCGAATGCAAATCTGTTCCTGGCCAGCGACGAAGCATCCTANATCACTGGTGTGGAGNTNCCCGTTGATGGNGGATTCTTGGCTGTNTGAGCTGNAGNTAGCNAAGNACGGCCGAAGCTCTGCGANACACCTGACGCACGCCCTCGAGCCGCTGAACAAACGTAAAAAAGGACCANACAAATGGCCTATCGGCTCCAAGCCAAGAAAGTGTGGGTCGCCGGCCATCAGGGAATGGTCGGCTCTGCAATCGTTCGAAGACTAAGTGGTGAAGATTGCGAAGTTGTGGCGGCAAATCACTCCGAACTAGACTTAAGTCGCCAAACAGAAGTCGAAGACTGGATTGAAGAAAACCGCCCCCAAGCGATTTTCACAGCAGCACCGAAAGTCGGCGGTATTTCAGAAAATATTACTCAGCCTGCCGATTTTATTTATACAAACATGATGATTGAAGCGAACATAGTGGAGGCAGCGAGGCGTACCGGCGTTGAAAAATTGCTGATGCTGGGATCGAGCTGCATCTATCCGCGTGAGGCAACCCAACCGATGCGAGAAGACTACTTATTGGCCGGCGCACTCGAACCTACGAATGAGGCCTACGCTGTGGCGAAGATTGCAGGCATCAAACTGGCTCTGTTCTGCCTAAATGTTGTGAGACCTTGCTGACTGACGGTTCGTCACTAGCGAGGATACCATGAAGGCTCAGGATTTTCAGGCAC